>JAKSBM010000789.1 GCA_022361135.1 Desulfobacterales bacterium
GCCAGGGCAAAAAAGGAAACAAACCGGGTCTGGCTGTGCTCATTCAAGCCCCTCATGTATCCAATGGAGTACATGGAGGTAATGATGTACAGGGAGGAGGCCACCAGGGCAAAGAGCATGCCCATGGCATCCACCCGAAAGGCAATATCGGCCCCCGGAGCCAGCTTGAACAGGGTCAGTTCAATGACCTTATTGTCCAGGATGGTCGGAACCATGGATACAACAATGAGAAATTTCAAAATCCCGGCAATAAAGGTCCAGGATTCCCTGACATTGGGCCGCGAGCCGGAGGATACCAGCACGGGGATGACAAGCAGGGACACCAGGACAGCCAGAAGGGGTTTGATTGATATAATGGAATCCATTGGGTCAGTCGCCTCTATAGTAGTGTTATATTCATCTCAAAAAGGGAAGAATAATGGTGTTCATAATCTTGCCGGACAAGGCACCCATAACAATGAGGGCGGCACAAACCACACCCAGGACCACAATGGAGGAAACCGGGGCTTCGTCCATTGTAATTGCATGTCCGCCATGGTCGTCTCCGTGGCCGTGGTGGTCGGACATGGGCTCAAAAAAGCAGATCTCAAAGACCTTGAAAAAGAGGACGGCGCAGATGAGACTGGAAATCAGCAGGGCTGCTGCAAAATGGTATGCGCCCGCTTCAAATGCCCCCTGGATCAGGTACCACTTACTGAAAAATCCACAGGTGGGCGGAACCCCCACAATGGAAAAGGCGGCCAGGACAAAACCGGCCATGGTCCAGGGCATTTTCACAAAAAGCCCCTGGAGATCTTCCAGGTCCACCCGGCCCAGTTTAAAGACCATGTTCCCCACGGCCAGGAAAAGGGCAAAGGTCATGACCGCATCATTGAGGATGTGGAGGATGGCACCGGAAAGTCCCAATTCATTGCCCAACCAGGCGCCGCCCACCATGTATCCGATTTCACAGACAATGATATAGGTGAGCATCTTTTTCAGGTTTTTCTGGGCCAGGGCCATGATGCCCCCGGCCAGGATGGCAATGGTACCCAGCCAGACCACGGCCTGGGAAAGGTTCAGGGTATTGAAAATATAATCCAACCCAAAGACGGTGACCATGAGGCGAACCATGACGTAAACCATGACCTTGGTCATCAGCGGTGCCACAATGCGAGCAAATCCAACGGGTGCGTAGGAATAGGCATTGGGCAGCCAGACATGGAGAGGAAAAAGGGCCATCTTGACCCAGACCCCGATGGTGCAAAGCATGAATGCCGTCAACACGGTGGTGGATCCTTCGATGCCCGAAAGAATCCGGGCCACATCCACCATGTTCAGGGAGCCGGTCTTAATATAAAGGTAGCCCACGCCCAAAAGATAGAAGGAGGCACCGATGACACCGATGAAAACATAATTCAATGAGGCCAGGGGTCCCCGCTCCCGATCCCCCAGTGCGATCATGGTGTAGGAGGTCAGGGAGGTGATCTCAATGAGAACGTAGAGGTTGAACAAATCGCCGGTGGCCGTTACCCCCAAAAGCCCCACCACAAAGAGAAGGTACATTACATAGAATGAACCGCCCCGGTCCGAGGTCTCCTGGGCCACATTTCCGTGGCTGGCAATGAGGTTTAAAAAGGCAATGGCGGTGATGAGCACCAGGACCACGGCATTGAGCAGGTCAATGCGGTATTCAATGCCCATGGGCGGCATCCAACCGGCCATGCGGTATTGGATGGTGCCGTTGAAAATCACTTCAATGAGCATATTGACGCCGGACATCAGGGAAAGTCCCAGGGCCACCAGGCAGGTGGGATAGGTCCACCGGTCGTCGAGCCAGGTGGCCAGCCCTGCAATGAAAGCCCCCAGAAGGGGAGAAATAACAATTAAAGCCGGATAGGTAGTCATAATCTATTTTTCCGATAAACGCATTCTGAGTTCGTCTTCTTCCAGGGTCTGATACCGTTTATAAATCCGGACACAGAGGGCCATTGCCACCCCAAAGGTTGCCACGGACACAACAATGGCCGTGAGCATGAGAACATGGGGAAGGGGATTGATATAATCGGCCGCATGGATGGCGGCCTGGTGTCCCCCGTGCCCGCCATCGCCCATGATGATGGGAATGGTGGCATCCCGTTTATACCCAATGGAAACATAGAAAAGGATGATGGCCGTCTGAAAGATGTTCATCCCCACCAGCTTTTTCATGAGATTGTTTTTCGCGATCATGGCATAGAGGCCGATCATCATCAGGATGATATAGAGCCAATAGTTGTACTTGGCCACAATCAGGGAGAGTAGATCCGTCATAATCTGTTACCTATAGCCCTTCATCGTGTCTGCCCACGGAGACGATATTGATATAAATGATGACCATGACCGCGGTGACGGTAATGCCCACGCCGAATTCAACCCCCAGCATGCCCAGGGCACGGATGTGGCCCGGATCCACCGGCACCAGGGGCGCCAGCTTGGAATAATCCAGGAAGTTGCCGCCCATGACCATGGCCAATACGCCAATGCCCACATAGATGAGGACGCCGGTGGCGGAAAAGATGCCCAGCACCTTTTCACTCACCCGCTTCATCAGGGTTTTCAGGTTATAGGAAATGGCCATGAGGATGAGGCTGGATCCCAGGATAACACCGCCCTGGAAGCCGCCGCCCGGGGAAAAGTCCCCATGGGCCACAACATAGAGGGCATAGATCTGAATAAAGGGAATGAGAATCCGGCACACGGTTTTTATGATGGTGTCCGAAGGCACCCAGTCCCGGTCCATGTCTTCAAACTCTTCACCTATTGGCAGACGGGCGTTTTCCCGTTTAAAATGAAGCATGACCCCGGTGGGCACATGGCGGTAATAGCGCTCTCTTTTGGGACGATAATCCCGGAGCAAAAGGAAACAGGCCAGGCCGGCACAGAAAACCACCGCGGTTTCAAACATGGTGTCAAATCCACGATAATCGGCCAGAACAGCGGTCACCAGGTTGGGCACCTCGGTCTCAGCCACGGCCTGCTCAATATAATGGTTGGACAAATGGGTGGAGGCCGGAGAAGCAGGATCCCCCCAATCGGGGAACTCGGCCGTTCCAAACAACAACAATCCACCGGTCAGACAGACCACAATAAATGCAATGGCTCTCAATCTTTTGTCCTCCTACTGGTTCTGAATACAGCTGCGACAAAAAACACCGTGCTGACGCCGGCGCCCACCGAGGCTTCGGTAAAGGCCACATCCACGGCACCCATGACGGCCCACAGCAGGCACATCAAAAAGGAATAGGCGCCAAACAAAATGGCGGTGCCCAGCAGATCCCGAACGGAAATGGCGGCAATGGCACAGAAAATCACAAAGGTTAATACAACAAGGTCTATGGGCCAATTCATGATTTATTCCCCTTTACTCTTACGGGACCAGGGTCTCAAACCGGCCCGCATGCCTGCGTCCACAATGGAGTGGGTGGCCGTGGGGCTGGAAAGGAAGACAAAAAACACGATGAGGAACATCTTGATGGCCAAAAGGATGGTGGCCAGGGAAATGTGCTCAAGGTTATACAGGGTCAAACCGGTTACCATGGCGAAGATTCCCAGGGTATCCAGTTTACCGGCCGGATGGAGCCGGGAATAGAAATCCGGCATGCGGATGATTCCCACAGCCCCGCCCAGGAAAAAAATGAATCCCAGGCACAAAAACACAATCACCAGTATATTCATGTAAACTCCTTGGGTTATTCGGTAAAGGACTCTTCGTACAGACCTTTTCGTTTATGGAAATACCGGGAAGCGGCAATGACGGTGACAAAGTTGAGAAAGGCATATGCCAGGGCAATGTCCACAAACATGTCCACGCGTTCATAGAGAAAGCCAATGAGCAACAGCAGGACAACGGTCTTTGTACCAATGGCGTTCACCCCCACCAGCCGGTCCAGAACCGTGGGGCCGAAGAGGCACCTGTAGAGTGAGGCGCACATGAGACAGCAGAGCCCCATGGCGACGGCAAGGAAAAATGTATTCATATTTTTTCTCCGAATATGTGGGCAACCTTCTCCAGCATGGCGCCGGGAAGGGCCTGGGCGGAAGGAAGATCAATGGCATGGACCCGGAACTGGCCGTCGCTGTTGGCGGTGACCGTGATGGTTCCCGGTGTAAGTGTAATGGAATTGGCTAGGGTGGTAATGGCAAGATCGGATGTCAACCCGGTTTCAAAGGTGACAATGTGGGGCTGGATCTTCTCCTTCATCCTGGGATGAAAGATCAGTTTCAGAATGTTAAAATTGGCTTTGACGATCTCCCAGATCAACCAGGGGATGTATAGGCTGAACCGAAAAAAAATGCCCAGGAAATCCGAGGGCAGTCCGGTGAAAATGAGGTCGTGGGAGAACCACGCCACAAGGAGGCTGGAAAGGAATCCCAGCCCCAGGAGCAATCCGGAAAAGTTTCCGGAAAGCACAATCCATGTGAGGAACATTAAAACAAAAGTAACCAAAAAGGGAACAAGGCGGAACCTTGCTTTTTTCTCAGGGGCGCTCGGCCTCGTGGCGGCACCATGGGTCGAAACACTCAAAACACCTCTCCTTACAATAACGGAATCAAGTAGACTTCACCGACATTATTCCACTCCGTAGATACCTCGGAATTTGTCGTACAATTTAGAAATGACCCCTTTTTTACGGGGTTGGGCGTTGACTGTTTCTGATTCTTCAGGAACGCCTTCCAACTCCTTACGATAGGCGTGGGCTGCATTAATGGTTTCAATCAGGGTATCCATATCCACGGGCTTGGAAAGGAATTTGAATGCGTTGTATTTCCCGCTTTCCAGTGCGTTTTCCACACTGGCATGCCCGGTGAGGACAATGCAGGGAAGTGTGGGGTGAAGCTCCTTTAACCGCTTTTGAACTTCAATCCCGTCAATGCCGGGCATTTGAAGGTCTACAACTGCTACATCGAAATCTTCTTTGGTTGCTGCTGCAACGCCTTCTTCCCCTGAAAAAGTCGTTGTTACCGTGAACCCGTCCAGAATTAATCTCTTGGCCAGATATTTTAAAAAAGTTTGCTCATCATCTATGAAAAGGAGTTTCATAATAGTCCTTTAAAAACAGTAAATCACAATCGCCTTAATGCGGCCATATACCCAAACCGACGGAATTACGTACCAGAACTTCAGGGGGCGCGTCAAGGCATTTCGGCACAATATAGCCGCAAGACAGCAGCTGCACGACTATAATCCCACCTGATAAAAGCTTATTTGCCTGAGGGGAACAAAAGGCAGGGATAGATGGATTTATCGGCGATATTCCTCGAAATGCTCCCCATCCAGCGCTCTGCTAAAGCAGAACGCTCACTGGTCCCGAGGATGATCATGGTGGCCTGGTATTCCTTGGCCGCCCTGAGAATCTCTATTTCGGGATCTCCCACATAGACATGGGGACGGGCTGAAACACCGGCGTCTTCAAGCTCGTCACACAGGTCATCCAGGCGTTTTCGCTCTTTTTTCCTTACCTGTTGGACCGCATGGGTATCGGACTTTTTCAGCTCCTTGGGATCCACCACATGCATGGCATGGACCTCGCCCATGACCTGGTCCAGGTTCTTGAGAAATGCCACCGCCTCACGGCTGGAATCGGACCAGGAGGTGGCAAAGAGGGGGCGTTCAAATATTTTTTCCGGCACCAGGGCGTCTTCCACAATGTGCTTGAAGACCAGGATGGGAATATCCACCCGCCGGGTTAATTCGGTGATGTCGGACCGAGAGTAGAGTTGTTCAAGCCGCCCCTTATGGGAACGGCCCACCACAATCAAGTCCGGTTCTTCCCGTTCAATGACCCTCAGGATTTCCGGAATCAGGGAGGAAATTTCAATGTAGGCCCCCACTTCCATCCCCATTTCAAAGAGGTTTTCAGCCCAGTCAATGAACCGGATATTGGCGGTTTCCTTTAATTTCACCGCCTCCTCCTTGGCAAAGCCGCTTCCCCGGCGCATGGAAACCTTATCCCGCTCCACCACGTTTAAAAACACCACATGTTCCAGGGCAGCCCGGCGTAGGCTGAGCAAAGACTGCAATGCATCGTAACAAAGATCTTCAAACTTGGTGACAAAGAGTAACTTACGAATTTCCATGGTCCCTCCCTATGGGTTCACCCGGCGTTCCGGCTGGGCGGTTATCCTATTTTTTGTTTGACCGCCCGGGCCAGCTCTTCCGGTTCCACGGGCTTTTCCAGATAGATGTCCGGTCGGGGCACTTCTCCGCCCTTGAATTCTGCCAGGGCCTTTTGGGATTTTAAAAAGGAGCGCAGGGCAATGCCGGTGAACATGATCACGGGCACGTCCTTGTAAGCATCATCTGTTCTCAACCGATGGTAAAGACGGATACCGCTGCCCCGGGGCATGAGCACATCCAGAATCACCAGATCGGGCTTGGTTTCATTGATCTTTTCCAACCCTTCCACACCATCCTCAGCAACCATGGGGGTGTATCCATTTTCTTCCAAAACGGTGACAACAAAGGATCTCACGTCCGCATCATCATCCACAACAAGTACTTTTTTATTCATTGGTCATCCTCCTTTGTCCGTTTATAGCAGCCGTATCCAAGGTGTCAAAGGGAAGTTTTACAAAAAATGTCGCCCCCTGCCCCTCTTCGGTTTCCACAATAATACTGCCATTGTGTTCCTCGATGAGCTTCTGGGTGACCAGCAATCCCAGGCCGGTCCCTTTGCCGCCCTTGGAACTGAACATGGGGGTAAAAAGCTGGGCCTGGGTTTCTGCATCCATGCCGCAGCCATTGTCTGAAACCGAGATGAGGATCCGCTGATCCGCCTCCATTTTCGTGGCAATCCGTACCTTAAAATCCTTGGAAAGATCCTCGTCATCCAGACAGGCGTCCATGGCATTGTTCACCAGATTTAACAAACTGCGATGGATGGTATTGGGATCCAGCACAACTTCCCCCACCCGGGGGTCCAGATCCACGGAAACGGAAACGCCCTTGGACCGGGCCGTATCCTGGATCAGGTCAACCACCTCGGTGACTATATCATTGGGGACACAGGCCTGGGGTTCGGGCTCCCGCTCCTTGGAATAGGTGAGCAGATCCTGGGTCAGGTCCGCCACCCGGCGGATATTTTTCTTAATGGTGTTCCATCCGGTTTTCAATTTTTCCGTATCATTTTTCTGGAGCCCCACATCCACCACGTAGCTGCCGCCCTTGAGTCCGATGAGGATATTTTTCACATAGTGGGCCAGGCCGGAAACGGTCTGTCCCACGGCCGCAAGCCTTTCGGACTGAACCAGATCCCGTTCCAATTCCTTGATCCGGGTTAGGTCCTGGAAAAAATTCACCGTGCCCACAAAGGCCCCCTTCTCATAGAGGATGCTTGCGGCATATCGGACCGGCAATTTACGACCGTCCCGGGTCTCCAGGACCATTTCCCGCCAGGGGATGGTCATTTCCCCTTCACCTTGGCTGGCCCGGGCCTGGTCCTGGACCTGCCGGGCCAGGTCCGCGCAATAGAGATCCGTGATCTCCTTTTTCCGTTTGACCTGGGGCACCTCTTCGCCAAAAAGATGGGCCGCAGCCGGATTGTAGACCACCACCTGCCACTGGGAATCAAAGGCAACGATGGCATCGTGGCTGGAATGGATGAGCAATTGCTGGAAATCGGATTTACGACGGATCTCTTCCGTGGCCTCGGCCACCTTTTCTTCCAGATTTTTGGTATACTCCTCCAGCTTTTCCCGGATGGCGATCTTTTCCTTGGCCCGATCCAGGGCAATGGCCAGCGCCTCGTCCCGCACCGGCTTATTGATGAAATCACTGGCCCCGTATTGCAGGGCCGTGATGGTGGAGTCAATATCCCCGTGGCCGGTGACAATGATCACTTCCTTGTTGGGATCCAGCTCCTTGATTTTCCGCAACAATTCAAGCCCATCCATGCCCGGCATTTTAATATCGGTCACCACAATGTCGGGATCCGATTGTTGAAACGCTTCAAGCCCCTCTTCTCCGCTGTACGCGGCCAGGGTCTCATATCCGTCGCTGCGCAGGGACATGGATAGAAGCCGAACAATGATTTCCTCGTCATCCACGATCAATATTTTATTGGCAGACATCTGTGCCCCCCTCATGAATCAATGGCTGGAAATGTAATGATGAAACTGGACCCTTCGCCCTCACGGCTCTCAATTTCAATGGTCCCGTTGTAATCCTTGATGATGCCGAAACTGATGCTGGTCCCCAGCCCTGTGCCCTTGCCGGTTTCCTTGGTGGTGAAAAAGGGTTCGAAAATCTTTTGTTTTACACTGTCATCCATGCCCACCCCGGTGTCGGAAACCACCACCTGGACCCGATCATTTTGGAAGACGGATTGGATGGACAGGGTTTTCTCCACCGGGGTATCCGATGCCGACGCCTTTTCATCCATGGCATCGATGGCATTGGTCACCAGGTTGATGAAAACCTGTTCCAGGCGGTTGTGCTCGGCACGGATTTCCGGCAAATCATCTGCCAAATCCAGCTCCACAGCCACGGAATGAACCGTGAGCTGGTGCCCCAGCACCTTGAAAACATCCTGGATGGGATCATTGATGTTCAACTTTTTCAAATCCCGGTCGGACTGGCGGGCAAAATCCCGGACATGCTTGATCACCCCGGCGGCCCGGGCCACATTATCGATGATGTCATTGGCCATGCTCACCAATTCATCCTCGGGAATGGTCACCCCCTTTTTGATCATCTTCAGGATCAAGTCGGAACAGATCTGGATCACATTCAAGGGCTGGTTGATTTCATGGGCCATGCCCGCGGCCATGGTGCCCAGGGTGGCCAATTTCCCAGCCTGGATGAGCTGGGTCTCCTTTTCCACACTTTCGGAAATATCCGTGGAGGAGGCAATGAGCACATCCCTGTGGTTGTAAACCGCATTGACCACCTTCATGTTCACAAAAAAGGAATCCCCATCCTTCCGGTGGTGGCGCTTTTTGGTGAATAGCACCGTTGCGCCCTTGTCCAGGGCCAGCAACCCCTGCTTTACGGTGTCGTCATCGGCCTCGCACATGTCCAGGAATGAGGTGCCCAGAAGTTCGGGTTTGGTAAAGCCGTAATCGGCCACCACCCGGTCGTTCACATCCAGGATTTCCAGGGTCTGGCTGTCGATGATGAAAATGGGATTGGGATTATTATTAAAAAGGGAACGATATTTTTTTTCGGACTTTTTATATTTTTCATGGAGAACGGAAAGCTCCCGGTCCTGGAGGGCGATTTCCTGGCGGGCCTGTCGATCTTCGGTGCGATCATTCAGGGTTTCAATGGCGCCGATGATCTTTCCATCCGGGGAAGTAATGGGGGCGGCCGTGAAGGAAATCCATTTTCCCTTCTCTCCAAGGTGGGGGAAAAACTCCTCGGCCTCATAGGCCCCCTGGATGATTTTGGATTTCCGCCAGGAGCGGCCATAATACTTTTCCACCTCGGCCTCGGAAAGTCCCCCCACCACCACATCGGCCATGGTGGGCCGCTTGGCCGAACGAAAAGGAACCCATTGCCGATCGGTTCCCACCAGTTCATAGGCATTGTGGCCGGTGAGTTCCTCGCAGGCCCGGTTCCAATGGGTGAGAATGTGTTCCCGATTGATGACAAAGGTGGGAATGGTGCTTCCCTGGATGACCTGGGAAAGCTCCTTTTCCATCTCCAGGAAATCCTCCCGCTCGCTTTTAAGGTGGGAAAGCTTCTTTTCTGCCACGTCCATAACATGGGAGGAAAACTGATCAAAGAGTTGGACAATATCCCCACGGGCCAGATCCTGCTGTGCGATCTGCTGGCGAATCTTGAGTTTCTTTTCCTCGGCCTGGAGAAAGCTGAGGAAGGACATGGCCCGGAAACTGTCCAGGTCCAGAATGCTGACGTTCTGGGTATTCACCTTTTCCAGGATGCAGGTCAAGAGGGCATCGTTCTTCAACTTCAACACCAGATCAAGGGAATCCAGACTGCAGACCTGGTTATAGTCCAATGCCACCGGGATGTTCAATTCCCGGGCCCGCTGGGTTCCCCGGGTGTTCAACAGGGTATCGGCCACCATGAGGACTTCAATCCCCAAGGGCTTCAGCCCCTCGCCGGTCAACGTGTCCAGGATTTCGGCACAGGGGTCGCTGCCACCGATGATGGCGATCTTTAATCCGTTTAAGTCAAAATTCATGGAAGCTCCTTCATAGCGTTATGTCCGGCAAACTATATTAGAAGAATATAAAGGTGACAACCACAAAGGTCGGGATTAGAAAGATCAGTGAATACTTGATAATATACCCGAAAAAACTGGGCATGGCCGTCCCGGCTTCCGAGGCAATGGAACGGACCATGAAATTGGGTGCATTCCCGATGTAGCTACAGGCCCCGAAAAAGACAGCCCCGGCGGAAATGGCTTCCAGATAGATTTTCTTTTCCGTCATGAGCAGGGGCACGGACTGATTTTCCGTCAAGCCGGCATAGAAAGACCCCAGGGCGGTATTGAAAAAGGTCAGATAGGTGGGGGCATTATCCAGGAATGCCGACAGAATCCCCGTGATCCAGAAATAATGGAAGGGATCCTGGACCGCATTGATTAAAAATGCAAACTGCCCCTTGGAACCGGCCTTGAGTAAAAGCAAACAGGGTATCATGGTGATGAAGATACCAATGAAAAGGTAGGCCACCTCCACGATGGGAAACCAGGTGAACTCATTCTCCTCACGCAGCGGTGTGGGCGTGGCCCAGAGGGAAAGCAATCCCAAAACCACCAGCAGCCCATCCCGGAGCCAGTCCTGCACGGCCCGGTGAACCCCGAAAACGGAAACCTCACCCATTTCAACGGTACCGCTCATCAACACCGCAGCAATGACCCCGCCCAAGAAGATAAAATTATAGACTCCCACCAGCTTCAGGGGCTGTTTTTCTCCATCATCGGGAACCGTTCCCCCCTCCTTTTTAAAGAAATAAAGGTCCAGGAAAAAATAAACGATGAGCAGGGTAATGGATGTCAGGGCCATGTGGGGAAGGATGTTCAGGGTCCAGAAAAAGGAGACCCCGTGGAGAAAGCCCAGAAACAGCGGCGGATCCCCCAGGGGAGTCAACGCCCCGCCGATGTTGGCCACCAGAAAAATGAAAAAGACCACCATGAATGTACGATTTTTCCGAAAATCATTGGCCCGCAGAAAGGGACGGATCAAAAGCATGGCCGCCCCGGTGGTCCCCATCCAGGAGGCCAGGAGGGTGCCCAGTAAAATTATCCCCGTGTTCACCAGGGGCGTCCCCCGGAGGGTGCCCTTGAGTAAAATCCCACCGGAAACCGTAAACAGGGCCCACAATAAAATGATGAAGGGGACATAATCGGCCAGGATGATGTGGAGAATCTCATAGACGGCCACATCCCGGTAGACCCACCAGAAGGGAATGGCAAAGCTGGCGGCCCAAAGCCCGGAGATCTTTCCAAAGTTATGGTGCCAGAATTCTTCGGCCACCAGGGGAAGCAGGGCAATGGAAAGGAGCATACCTGCAAAAGGGAGACACGTATATAAAGGAAGGACTTCACCGAGGTTGATGTGGCCGCCCCCTCCACCGGCCCACCCTGTTGCAGGAAAAAGAAGAAGCACAACCACCATTGCCGAGAGTTTATCTGTCTTCATGGATCCATTCCCCCCATTGACTGGGTATTGCACAATCAATTCGGTATTAAGGTTCAGACCAAAAACATGTGGAAGCAGTGATTTTAAACGGCCGATGAAACACGGACCTGAAAAGGCCTTTAAAAGCAGTAATGGATAAGGTGGCCAAAGTCAACAAAAAAAGCCTTGGAACAAACCCGGCACCGTGGGGTTCCATGGCCTTGCCCCGGATATTTAAATATCTCCCAAAAGGAATGCGGGCAGCAAAGTGCAGAATGGGAAATCATAAGTATCTGCCGCAATCCCTCCCATGGAGGGCCGGTCGAATAGGGGTATTTCACCGGCCAGCACGGGGCAAGCCCCGGACAGGACATAAAACGGCCCAAACCAACAGCCAAGCCCATGAAACTATTACAACTCACCCCAAGGAATCATAAAACACAGCTGTCGGAAAAAAGCATTTCACCCGGAGGAATAGGATTATGACAGCAGAAAACTTTGCCCCCCAGGGGGCTTTCATTGGGCTCAGCATGTTCAATGTTGGTAGAAACAAATTGCCGGAAAATAATAGGGCTTGAAATCAAAGGTGTGGGTTGGGAATACCGGACCGGGGAAAATGCAACCAAGACAAACACCCAGCGCCGAAAATACAAAAGGCTTTTAGCATGATTGCTAAA
>JAKSBM010000583.1 GCA_022361135.1 Desulfobacterales bacterium
CCACGGGTTCTTCAACCACGGGTTCTTCAACCACGGGTTCTTCAACCACGGGTTCTTCAACCACGGGTTCTTCAACCACGGGTTCTTCGACCACAGCTTCTTCAACCGAAGGTAACTCAGGGGTCTCAATTTTTTGCTTTTTTTTCTTGTTCTTTCTTTTGAATATGTTAAAAAACACCGTGTATCTCCTTTGGTGATGGGTATGTGATAGCCCTTTTACAATTTTCTTAAGGGTTTATCAACCTAAGAAACGCAGGGTCATAGCTGTGTCCGCCTTTGGAGATCCGCATCCCGCCTAAATATAGGGTTGAAAAGGCTTCCGGGTTGCCTGGTTGAAGCGCTTTCGATATAATAGAGCCCAATTTCCCAGATGGCAGATCGTTAAAACTAGAATTTGACATCAAATGAAGGATGGATCCCATGGCTACGCAATCCGACGAAAGGAATGCCCTGCTCCAGGAACAGATAAGCAAGCTTCAATCCCAAAAAGACAAGCTCCTTAAAGAGCTGGATGAAATGGAGGAACGATTCGACCGGACCGAACGCCTTTACCGGAGATATTTCCCCCTGATTCTGGATGTCATGGCCCAGGAAGAAACCGCCTTTGCCAAGGCATGTGGGGAGTTGGGAAACTGCCTGAAAAAGGACACCTCTCCGGCCAAGCTTGCCTATGTTTTTGAAAAATTGAAAACCGCCATTATCAAAGAGGATAAGGGGGCCATTGTTCCCAAAAAGAAAAAGGGGATGTTTGCCAGCCTCTTGAGATCCTCTTCAAATGATTTTGTGGATACCTTTCGTAAGGATTACAATGAGGTCCTGAATCAATTGCGGTCCACAATGGATAATAAATACAAGGTCCAGCTGGATGCCATTGGGAGCAGTATCCTTTCCGCAGAGGACAGCCGGGACATTGCCCACACCCGGGAAACTCTGTTTGATCTGATTTTTCGGTACATCAATGAGACCAATACCGACCGGGGAAAGGTCAATGCCTTTATCAAGGAGATTGTTGCCAAGATCCTTGAAATTGAAAAAAAGATGGCCAGTTCCTATTCCCATGCCAATTCCATTTTCGAGTCCCAGAAGGGCTTTGAAGATGTGTTGACCATGGAGATGGAAAAGATCAAGGAGACCACCAATGTGGCGGCCAACCTGGATGATTTAAAGAGCCAGATTACCCAACGCCTGTCTTCCATTGATCTGGCCCTGAATAAAAAGCATATGACGGACAAGGTGATCCGGGAGGCCAGCCAAAAGCACAGTGAGTCCTTTAAATCCGGCCTGGCCAAATTGAAAAAAGAATTGAATGCCGCCACCCGTTATACGGAAGAGCTTGAGAAAAAGCTCAACAAGGATCAGCTCACCGGAGCCTTTAACCGCCGGGCCTACGATTTGAAGATGGAAGATGAAATGGCACGGTTCAAGCGGTATGGGACCCATTTTTCCCTCCTGCTCATTGATGCGGATCATTTTAAGCGGATCAATGACAATTACGGCCATGCCGTGGGGGATAAATGTTTGAAGGAGATTATCCAAAGGACCATGCCTTTGCTGCGGAAGAACGATATGCTGGCCCGGTACGGCGGAGAGGAGTTTGCCGTGATCATGCCCGGAACCGATATCAAGGGCGCCCAAGAGGCGGCCGATAAAATCCGCCGCCACATTGAGCAAATCGCCTTCCTTTATAAAGAAGAAAAAGTCCAGGTCACCGTCAGCATCGGGGTATCCCAGGTGCTGGAAAGCGACGAGACCCACAAGGACCTGTTTGAACGGGTGGACGTAGCGGTTTACAAGGCCAAGGAAAATGGCCGGAACCGCGTGGAAGCCCAGTAATACCAAGTACAAGGAAAAATATGAATAGCCAGATAGACGGGGAGTTGGATTTCCTGTCGCATCCCCAGGCAGGGTCCGTTCTTTCGGACCACAACCCGGAAACCATTGCCCGCCGGGCCTTTGTTCCCCGTAAGATAGATATTTTTAACCGGAATTATTCCCAGCTCCAGGACCAGCTCCAGTATACATTTTCCAGCCACAGTGAAGCCGTTAAAATTTTGCCCGACATCGTCAATAACCCGGTGCAGAAATTGGTGGAAAAATCGGATCCGGATCCGGTATTGAAGGCCGGGTTTGAAAAGAAAATGCGCATCGGTGTGGTTTTCAGCGGCGGGCCCGCCCCCGGAGGGCACAATGTCATTGCCGGTATCTGGGACGCGGCCAAGGCGGTGAACCCCGACTCACAAATCATTGGTTTTCTCTATGGTCCCGATGGGATCCTGGAATCCCGCTATGTGGAGCTCACGGGGGATGAGGTGGACCATTACCGGAACACGGGCGGCTTTACCATGATCAAGACCGGCCGGACCAAAATTGATACCCCGGAAAAAATGGACCAGGCATTGAAAACCTGCCTGGACCTGGAACTCACCGCCCTGGTCATCATCGGCGGGGATGATTCCAATACCAATGCTGCCTTTCTGGCCCAGCATTTCAAGGCCCATGGCATCCAGGTCATCGGGGTTCCCAAAACCATTGACGGGGATGTCCAGGTGAAAACCGACGACGGAGAACTCCTCTGCGCCACCTCATTTGGTTTCCATTCCGCTGCCCGGGCCTTTTCCCGGAATATTTCCAACCTGGCCGCAGATGCCTCATCGGATCGAAAGTATTGGCATGTCTGCAAGGTCATGGGGCGTGTGGCCAGCCATCTGGCCCTTGAATCCGCCCTCCAGACCCATGCCAACCTGTCCTTTGTGGGGGAGGAGCTGGCCGACTACGTGGACATGGAGCGGATCAAGGCGGCCGAGGAAAATGGGACCGTGGATTACACCGCCTATGGAATCACCCTGCGCCATCTTTCCCGTCTCATCTGCGATGTGGTGGTCCGCAGGGCCGCCTTTGGGAAAAACCACGGAATTATGATCTTGCCCGAAGGGATCCTGGAATTCGTTAATGAAATCCAGGTTTTCATCATCAAGCTCAATAAGATCATTGCCGACTACAACCATATCCATGACACGGATTTCCACACGGATTTCCCCGGCCTGGGTGAAAAATTGGACTATCTGCGTCGCCTGGGCAAGGGGATGATGGACAAGGCCGCTTTTCCCATCTGGAACGATCGCGATGACGAACTTTTTAACCAATTGCCCTCTTTTTTCCAGGAAGGGTTGCTGGTGGAGCGGGACCTCCATGGCAACTTCCAATTTTCCCTGGTGAAAACCGAGGATATTATTCTGGATATGGTTAAAGAGTACCTGGATGTCCTCAAGGAGCAGGGCCTCTATAAGGTGGGGATCCCCAGGGACGAGTTCATGGCCCATCTGGAAAAGCGGGGGCTGGACAGCCAGGCCCATGCCGGGGCCATGTTCCAGGATCCGGCTGCGGATTATCTTCTGGTGAAGCGGGAAATTATTTCCTTGAAGACCCTGAAACAGGCATTGGTGACAGCCGGCCTCATGGCCGAAGCACAGGAAATTGCTCCCGGTGTAAAGGGAATGTTTCTAAAGTCCGTTCCCAACTTCAGGACCCAGACCCATTTCTACGGTTATGACGGTCGGGGAGGGGAGCCCACCCTCTTTGACTGCACCTACACCTATAACCTGGGCTTGACCGCCTTCCATCTCATGGCCAATGGGGCCACCGGGCAGATGGCCGTGATCAAGAATCTGGAAAAGGGCTTTGCACAATGGGAACCCTTGGGAATTCCCATC
>JAKSBM010001056.1 GCA_022361135.1 Desulfobacterales bacterium
ATCCACGACATGAAATTCTATGAAGTACAGAAGTACATGGTCCTGGACGGCCACCTTTACAATCCCCTCTTTGTCTTCATCAACGACAAATTTTTCAACAAAAAGCTGACCGCCGACCAGCAGAAGGTTGTCGCCGAAGCAGCCAAGGTTCTGGCCATGACCCACAATGGGTTCAGCCAGGAAGCCAACCTCAAGGGATTGGACGTGCTGAAGGCCAAAGGCATGCAGGTTTACAAACCCACTGCGGATGAGCTGTCTCAATTCCGCGCCGTGGCCCAGCCCGCCGGCCTGGAATTCATCACCAAGAAAATCGGCAAGGATTGGGTCCAGAAGGCCCTGGCCGACGCAGCCATTGCTGAAACCAAGGTGGCCGGTGCCGCCGATGTGGTTATCAACAAAACCATTGCCGACGCCAATAAACTTCTGGCCGAAGCCAGCAAGTAATTACGGGGCCCTGCCCTGTTGAGAGTATTGGGGGGCAGGCTGAATCAGCCTGCCCTCTTTTTTTGCCCAACCCTTTAGTAAAGTGTGCCCCATGAAAAATTTAACTATCCTTTTGGAGCAATTGACGGCAGCAGTGGTGAAGTTATGCAAATGGATGCTGCTCATACTGGGAATCTCCATGACCATCCTGATTTTGCTCCAGGTCTTTTTCCGATTTGTAATCTATCTGCCCTTTCCCTGGAGTGAGGAAGCCGCCCGCTACCTCATGATCTGGATGGGAATGCTGGGCTCTGTGGTGGCCCTGGAAAATGGTCGCCACATCGGAGTTGAATTTTTCATGGAAAAGCTGCCTGCCACCATTCGGCGTCCCCTGGCCGTTCTGGTCCAGGTCATAATGGCTGGTTTTCTGGCCTTGATGTTCCGCCAGGGCATTGAGCTTTGTATGTACAACTTTGACCAACAATCCCCGGCCATGGAGATTTCCATGCTCATTCCCTTCAGCGCCATTCCCGTGGGTTGCGGCCTCATGGTCCTGGTCATTGTTAAGAATATTTTCACCGGTTTCACTGGATCACAATGCCAGGAAGCAAGTCAGGAGGTGACCCAATGATATCCGCCATCTGCATCACATTTCTTCTATCCATGATTCTGGGATTTCCCGTGGCCATCTGCCTGGGTATTACTTCCTTTGTGGCCCTGTGGCTGGGGGATATTTCCCTGGTTCTCCTGGCCCAACGCATGTTCACGGGCATTGATTCATTTCCCCTCATGGCGGTTCCCTTCTTTGTCCTGGCCGGTGAACTCATGAACCGGGGCGGCACCACCAAACGGCTCATTGATTTTGCCAATGTTCTGGTGGGCCGGGTGCCCGGCGGTCTGGCCCACACCAATATCCTGGCTTCCATGTTTTTCGGCGGCATTTCCGGCTCCGCCGTGGCCGATGCTGCGGCCATGGGTACGGTATTGGTGCCGGGCATGGTGCGCAAGGGATTTCCCCCGGGGTTTTCCGCTGCTGTGACTGCGGCCTCTTCCACCATGGGCCCCATCATCCCCCCCTCCATTCTCATGGTACTCATGGGGGTGACCACGGGCCTGTCCATCGGCGGGCTTTTTGCCGCCGGCATTGTTCCGGGATTGCTCCTGGGCATCTCCATGATGGCCCTCAGCTACGGCATGGCCCTGCGATATCAATTCCCCAGGGAAACCATGGCCCTGTCCCCGTCCATTATCCTTAAGGAATTCATTTCCGCCGGACCGGCTCTGATGGCCCCCATCATCATCCTGGGCGGCATCCTGGGCGGGGTTTTCACCCCCACGGAATCGGCAGCCGTGGCAGTACTCTATGCCTTTATCCTGGGAAAATACATTTACAAGGAACTCAACTTCCGCGACCTGGCCGATGTCTTTGTCCAAAGCGGAATC
>JAKSBM010001013.1 GCA_022361135.1 Desulfobacterales bacterium
AAGCGAGTTTTACAATGTTTTGGTTTTGCACAAATTGGATCAACTTTGTGTGACTCACGGGCACAATTTTTCAAAATAATCCATACCCGGCAGTCTGACATTCCTCTCTTTTTTCCGCCATTGGATTCCCGGCGGGGAATCTGCAAGGGTTCCGGAAGGGTTAGATTCGGCAAAGGGGCGGGAGGGGCTATTGTCCCGTGCGTTGACGGGTGCTGTTCTGTCCCGTCGTTTGTCCTGTGGGCCCGGGGAACTGAGGTTGAGCCGTTCTAAAACCGGCCGTCCCGGATTTTCCCACGGTTCGGGACCATTGGAATTGGATTTTAACATTTCCCACGCAAGGGACCTGGTGGTCTGTGCTGTCACGGACCGGGGTCGGGTGGGCATTGATATTGAACATGTGAAGCGCCGGGTGAATCTGGATATCGCCCGGCGTTTTTTTTCTGTCCGTGAGACGGCCGAGCTGGAAAATGCACCCAAGGCGGTGCAGGCGGAGATGTTTCTGCAACTCTGGACCCTGAAGGAAAGCTATGTCAAGGCCGTGGGCCAGGGGATTTCCCGGCTCCCCCTGGGGGAATTTGGATTTGATCTGGGTGGAAAACGTTTTTTTGCCCAAGGGGCGGCACGCCGCCCAGGAAGTTGGAAGTTTTGCACGGGTGGTTTCCATGGGGAGTATCACATGGCATTGGCCCTGGAGGGACCGGTGGTGCCGCCGCTGGAAATTCCAATCATGAAATGGGAGGGAGAAACAGGTTTTTCCCCCCGGGAGAAGTGGACATATGACATCATCAAATAATGGGGAATTCGATTTCTGGAACGATCATTCCCTGGAGTTTTTAGAAATGGCAATGAAACGGGATCACCAGGAAACCGTTCTCAAATGCCACGGCCGGGGATCGGCTTCCCGGGAATGCGGTGACCGGGTCACCTTTTACCTGAATGTGGAAGGGAGCTGTTTGTCGGCCATCTCCTACGACCTATCCGGTTGCCTGTTTTCCCATGCCTGCGCCAACACCCTGATCCAGCTGGCCCGGGGAAAGAGCCCGGCCGAGGCCCGTCAAATCAAAGCCCAGGAAATTATCGATTATTTGAAGACCCTTCCCCAGCGGGAATACCATTGTGCCCACCATGTTCTTAAGGCGTTTTTTCTGGCCCTGGATGACCTCGATTCCTGATTTTTCCTTCCGCGTTTTTGTCCGTTAATGGGTTCCCGCGGCCAGTCGCTGGTCGTACATGGAGCCAACCCCGTATTCATCCCTTCGCATGAATTTGTTCACCGAAGGGCCGATGAGCTGCATTTCCGGGTGTTCTTTGAGGACATCCATGGCAATTCGAATTTCCTTGGTGCATCCCGTGCTGTAGGTGGCGTCCTTGCCCACCCATTCCGGCGGGACCTTTCTTCGCATGAGGCGGAAGCTTTCTGCAATGTCGTCGGCGGTCTGGAATCTCCAGATATCAATCTCGCCGCTCCGCTGGACAATTTCCCACATGTACATGAGATCATCGGCATCCATTCCCGGCTCGTAATAGAGGGATGGGTTGATGATGAAAAGATGGGTGGAGCGGGATTCCAAATGGCGGATGAACCGTCCCATGATTTTTTTGGCCACGTCGATTTTTCCTGGGATGGAGCCAATGATACCGCTGTAGAACATCACGGTCATTTTTTGGGCCTTGGCATCCTTCATCTGCTGGATGATCTTTCCGGCCTTTTCCTCCAGATCCAAATGGGTGAAGTTGATGAAACCCGGGTGGGCCGGCTTGTGGGTGATCTGGATTTCATCCCCCCGGGCATCGATGTGGAGGATGTCCCGGGTGAATCGGAAGGGCGTCTGGATGAGCCGTCTTTTCTGCTCCGGTCCCTGGGCAATGATGCAGTCCACTTCCTTGAAAACCCGGGCAAAGGTGGTGGATGTCAGCAGCAGGTTCAGGTCTTCCCGGGTGCCGTCGGAAATAATGTGGATGTTTTTATCCTGCTTCAGCCGTTGGACCAGATCATTTTTGGAAATGGTTTTTTCATGGATGAAGTGGTCCGGGGTCAGGTTCCTGGAGAGGATGGGGTCGGTGCGGGTGTCCGTGAGGCAGACCTTTTTGAAAAATGGGCTTTCCTTCACGGCCAGGATGACCACATGGCCCAGGGAAGAGAGAAATTCCGCGATTCTTAAATCCAGCATCAGGGTTTCCGTGGTGTTGGTGAGCCAGAGGAATTTGCTCTTGGGCCGGTGCATTAATTCCGTGAGGCGAGGGAGACCGTTGCCGGTGATGGGCCTTTTGAAAATGGCCTGGATGGCCTTTTGGCCGGGGAGTTTATTTTGGGGCACCTGCCATGTCGAAGCCGCACCCATGAGGGTAAGCAGCCGCTTCAGCTCAATCTCTTTGATTCTTTTTCTCAGGGTTTTCAAGGAGAGGTTTTCAATGTTTTTCAGCTCCCCTTTGATATGGTTCAATGCCTTTTCAAAACCCGGACTGTTGAGGAACCGATGGGCCTGGCGGATGTGTTGTTGTTTTTCCTTGGCATGGGGATTTTCAATGTGGGTCCGGCTGATGAATATCTTATAGAGTCGCTTTTCCAGCCGGGAGGGGATGAGGATTCCGGCCTTGCATTCCCGTTGGTATTTCATCTGGATCAAGGATTTAAGGAAGGCTTTGTCATAGTCGATTTCGATGAAGTCGTCCACCAATTGGGTGACCCGTTCAAAGGCGCGTTGGTAACACTCCATGAGTGTCTTTGGGGATTTCCGGGACATGATGGCCTCAAAGGTGGCCTGGGAGCAGGGGTAATACCGTGAATCTGATTCCGGGTAAACCATGAATTCTGTCTGCTCACGGCTGCCCACCTTATTGGGGTAGGCAAAGGGATCAATGTGGTTTTCAATGAAGAATGCGGTGAGCCAGGCGTCCTGGTCGGGATCGGTATGCTTTTTGAGACCGGCGGGATTGGAAGTCATGGGCGCTCCTTTTTAGGGTTTCAAATATCCTATCACCTGGTCCCTGGTTTTTCAATTCAAGGAGACGGCCTTGACCGGGCCGTGGAAAGGCGGTTAATCTGGGGCATGGAAAAAATGACGCACCACCGGGCCATGGAAATCCTGGGACTGACCGGAAGGCCGGATTTGACAGCGGCCAAGCAAGCCTATCGCAGCCTGGCCCGTAAATACCACCCTGATAATTGGGCAACGGCCGGTGCTGTGCCCCGGGCCGCGGAGCTTCGCATGCGGGAAATCAACCGGGCATGGGATTACCTTTCCACGCGTCTGCCGTTGTCTTCCCCCGATATCGATCCGGGTGAGGAAGGGGCTGGGGAACGGAATGTTCCGAAGTCGGGGCCGACATTGGGGCCCTGGTTAAGAAACTGGGTGGAGCGGGTGAAGCGTACCCGGGGGGCTGGTGCCCGGCCGGCGGCACCCAGGGGAGAACGGAAAACGAAAAAAGCCAGCTCTCCCCGGCGGAAATCTCGGTTTCAAGACGTGCTGGATCCCCTGTGCGATCAAGAATTGGGTGGGGGGCGGCATGTGGGTTCCAGATCTCCCTGGGAAAATTATTCCAAACACATGGCGGTGAAAAAGCAAATCAAGGCCAGAAAGCGGCCCCGGGGGCAGGGGGGCAATGGTCGGGTGGAAAGGGTTACGCCGGTGCGGCCGGTGGATCCTGTTTCTCGATAGGATGAACTCGGGGGCAGTCCGGGACGAATGGAGGAAGATGTCCTCCGCCCATGCCAAGCCAAATTGTCATAAAATATTCAGATTAGGGGGCAAAGGGGAGCTTGGCCATGGTCTTCCCGGTGCGTAATTCCTTGAGTGCCACATGATCCGGGGTGACCAGTGCATAGGACGGCACCTGGTTTCGGGGGCGGATCATGGATCCGGGATTGAGGAAAATCTGTCCGCCCACACGGTCGAGAACCGGAAGATGGGTGTGGCCTTGGATGATCAGGTCCGCATCCCCCGGGATGGCTGGCCCTTTGTGTCCATGGTGGAGGAAAATAGTCCTGCCGCTGAATTCAAATTTCAATTCATGGCCCTGTCCGGGGTAAAATCTTTCCACATCACAATTCCCATAGACATAATGGGGCTGGGGCGCCATGGTCTTGAATTCCTTGCGAATGGCTTCGGGCTGGAAATCGGCACTGGAGTAATTCCCATATCGGGTGTCAAAGAGGTCCCCGGCCACCACCAGATGATCCCCTTCTTCCATGAGGGCCTGGATGGTCATCCAGGTGCCCAAGCTGCCGTGGACGTCTGCGGTGACAAACAAGCGGCTCATTTATGGGGTTTCTCCTGTGGTTGAATCAAAGGTTTTCAGGGCGGCAATGCGATCCAAAACCGGGGGATGGGAATAATTCAACATCACGTACAGGGGATGGGGGGTCAG
>JAKSBM010000233.1 GCA_022361135.1 Desulfobacterales bacterium
CCCTGTCCGACTCCGCCGGTTTCATCTACGACGAAAAGGGCATTGACCGGGAAAAACTGGCCTATGTCATGGAATTGAAAAACGTCAAACGGGGCCGGATTTCCGAATATGCGGACAAATATCCCGAAGCCGTATACACGGAAAGGGACGCTGCACTGGATTACAACCCCCTGTGGTCCGTAAAAGCCGACTGCGCCTTCCCCTCTGCCACCCAGAACGAAATCAATGCCAAGGATGCCACCAACCTGGTTGAAAACGGGGTCTTTGTCATCGGCGAAGGTGCCAACATGCCCTCCACCCCGGACGCCGTGGATATCTTTGTGGACAACAAGGTCCTCTACGCCCCGGGCAAAGCCGCCAATGCCGGCGGTGCTGCCGTATCCGGCCTGGAAATGTCCCAGAACGCCATGCGCCTGGCCTGGAGCCGTGAAGAAGTGGACAACCGCCTCAAGGGCATCATGCAGTCCATCCACACCTCCTGCGTGGATGCCTGCGCCGAATACGGCATGGAAGGCAACTACGTGGCCGGTGCCAACATTGCCGGTTTCACCAAGGTGGTCAACGCCATGCTGGACCAGGGTCTTGTATAGCCCCATAATTCCTGATATATAATTTTTCCGATTGTTATCAGCAATTTTTCCCCTGCCCGTCCAACGGGCAGGGGAACATTCATAACGTTGGAAATATGATTACCGAAACTTCGCAGAACCTGGACATAGAGGCCATCCTCAAACGGAACCGAGAATTGGAAGCACTGGAACGTGAGCACCGGCTCATGGAACAGAATTTCAAACAGCAGGCCCATAAACTCCAGGAGCGCATCAAGGAAATCAACTGCCTCTACGGGATTTCCAAGATTCTGGAACAGACCGGCCTTTCCCTGGAAGCCACCTTTCAACAGGTGGTGGACCTCATCCCCGCCTCATGGCAATACCCGGACATCACCTGTGCCCAGCTCCTCATCAATGAACAGAGCTTTCGCACGGAAAACTATAAAAACACCTTTTGGAAACAACAGGCCGAAGTCATTGCCTACGGAGAACCCGTTGGGGTCCTCACGGTATGTTATCTGGAAAAACGGCCCGAACAGGAAGAAGGCCCCTTCCTGGCCGAAGAACGCTCCCTGATCAATGCCATTGCCGAACTCCTGGGCCGCACCAGCGAACGCAAGCAGGCGGAAAAGGCCCTGGGGGAATCCCGGCAGAAACTCAAGGACCAGAACCAGCAACTCAAGGAAAAGAACATTGCCCTGCGTGAGGTGATGAACCAGCTCATCGAGGAAAAAAACAGCCTGGAAACCCGGGTCCTGGCCAATGTGGAGAACCTCCTGCTTCCCCTGCTGAAAAAACTGGAAAACAAGGGATCGGATCTGGACCGGGAATACCTGGCCCTCATGGAGGAGAACATCAAGCAGCTCACCTCCCCCTTCGGCAGCCGCCTTTCCCGTCCCCAGCACAAGCTCACCCCCCGGGAAAATGAAATCTGCAACATGATCCGGTCAGGCCTGAGTTCCAAGGAGATTGCCAAAATGCTCAACCTCTCCTACCGCAGCGTGGAAACCTATCGGAACCACATTCGCAAAAAATTGGGCATCACCAATAAAAAGGTCAACCTGGCCACCTATCTCAGCCAGCTTTAAACCCGATAAAACCTTCGATTTACAGCTTGAAAAAGCCCCCTCCATCCCCTATTATCGGTGGCCGAACATGAACCAATTTCAACATGGACACCGGAGATCCCATGAATCCATTGCCCGACGTCAGCCAGGCCCCCCATATCATTGACAAAGCCGAAAGCCTCAGTCTGAACCTGCGGGTTCTCTACGAAGCCGTCATCGACCTTTCCTCGGAGGGGCTGATCACGGCCAATTGCATCAACATGGCCGCCGGCATCCTTCTCAACGACCTGGGACTGCCCGCATATTTCTTTGAAAACATCACCAAGGACTCCCTGAAACAGATCCTTTCCTCCATCACCTCCAGCATCTCCGTCCAGGAAAACAAAGTGGCCCTGGTGGGCCGGGTGGCCCACATCGACTTTGACCTGGAACACGGCAACGATGTCCAACGGGTCCGCATTGCCACCCGGGATACCCGGGACTCCATGGAAAAACTCATTGAAACCCTGATTTCCGGCCATAGGCGGGAATACTATTACAGCCGGGAAAACGATTATTACACCTACATCATCCGGCCGGAAACGGTGTCGGATTACACCAAGAATGAATTCAAGGACTCCCACTTCCTCTTCAACCTGGCCGGGGACTTCACAGCAACCCCCGAACCCACCCGCATGCGGTATGAAAAATTCCTCAAGGATTGCCGGGAATCGGTGGAGCCCTTCATCGAAGCCTTTAACCTGCCCGTGACCGGGGAGACCCGGTTCATGTTCAACTCCGACTTTGCCACCCCCCAGATCCCCATTTTCCGCCAATTGTTCAGGGACCACGGCCTCACCCTCATGCGGGCCTATTGGGAGCCCTATTGGGACGGCAGCGAAGTGTCCACCTCCATCTGCTCCCTCTACATCCAGGGGGAAATCTCCCGGACCAAGGAGGAGGAGATCATCCAGGACCTCCAGTCCTTTTTAGCCTTCAGCGTGGGCGAGGTTACGGATTTATACGTTTCCGGCCAACTCAGCTATCGGGAGATGCTCTTTGCCGGCAATGCCATTGATTTCACCCAGATGTTCATTTACACCGAGGGTGAAAACGACGTGAACCGGGGCATCATGTCGCGCCTGGGTTGCAAGGCCTATGAAGATGCCTTTGCCTCAAGGATCCACAAGGCCAACCGGGCCACTTACGATGCAAGGACCATCCGCTCCACGGCCATGGCCCATCCCGACCTGATCAAGGCCCTCTATGCCCTGTTTGAACAACGCTTTGACCCGGCCCTCGAAGCCCAGCGGGCCATCCTGGATCTGGAGGGGGAGCTGGCCGCATTCCACCAGATGCTCCGGGCACGGTTCATGGACTTTCCCCTGGGCCGGGAAATCTTTTCCTTCATGGCCAAGATGGTGACCTCCTGCCTGAAGACCAATTTTTATTGCAGGGGAAAACGCAGCTATGCCTTCCGCTTTGACAATGCCATCCTGGACCCCCTGGTATACAACCAGGAGGTATTGGGCATTTTCTA
>JAKSBM010000324.1 GCA_022361135.1 Desulfobacterales bacterium
CGAATCCCTCACCGGCAATGTCATGGGGGCCGACGGCTCCATCTTTGCGGTGAAACGGGAATACTTCGCCCCCCTGCCCGACCATGTGCTGGATGATTTCTCCACCTCCATGGGGGTGGTTTTCCAGGGGGCGGCCCTGAAATTTTCCCGGGAGATCATTGCCTATGAAAAAACAGCGGAAACCGAATCCGATGAAGTGGGCCGGAAAGTCCGCATTGCCAACCGCTCCTTTAACACCTACCGCCATTGGCGCCCCCAATTGCGGAAGATGTCCTGTTTTGACATGTGGAAATTCGCCTCCCACAAGCTATTGCGCTGGTTTGCCTTTGCCCCCATCTGCCTGGGGGGTGCTGCGGCCCTGGCATGGATTGCCCCCCGCATCAACGGTCCCGTCGGACTGGTCCTGGGCATGGGCCTGGTTCTCCTCTTTTCCAAGGCCCTGATCACCCGGTTGAAATCCGTCTCCGCCGTCCTGTTCAAGGGATTGAACTTTCTGCGCTACTTCCTCCTGGCAAACCTCTGCACCGGCGCCGGTGTGGTGGCCTCCCTGCGGGGGGAAAAAATACAAACCTGGAAAAAAGCGGACACGGCCCGATAGCCCAAAGGAGAGCAAATGAATTTTCGTAGGGACATCCAAATCCTCAGGGGACTCTCCATTCTCCTGGTACTCTGCTTCCACATGGAACTACCCGGCATCCAAAGCGGTTTCCTGGGGGTGGACATTTTCTTTGTCATCAGCGGCTTTCTCATGGCCGTGCTTTACACCAGCACCGCAAAAAAGCAATTCTTTATCCGCCGGGCCCGTAGGCTCCTCCCGGCCTATTTTACCGTGGTGGGGGCCACCCTTTTGGCGGTATTTTTCCTGACCACTTACAATGAACTCCGCCAGGCAGCCTCCCAGGCCTGGTATGCCGGACTTTTTCTCCCCAACCTGGGATATTGGGCAAAACAGGCCTATTTCAGTAAAAATGACTTCACCCCCCTGCTCCACCTCTGGTCCCTGGGGGTTGAAATCCAATTTTACCTCCTGGTTCCCCTGCTGGTCTGGTGGTTCAAAAAGCACCGCATCTGCCTTCCGCTAACGGCCCTGGCTTCCCTGGCAGCCTGTTTTTTTCTTTTGACCATCAGCCCGAAAACCCCGTTTTTCCTGACCCCCTTCCGCCTTTGGCAATTCCTGTTGGGATTTGCAACGGCAAAATACTTCACCCGCAGGGGCAATATCATACGACCGGAAATGGGCTGGGCAGGCCTGGTGGGACTTGTGATCCTGTTGGCCATCCCATTGATGCCGGTGAACGGCAAATCCTTCAGTATCCTCGACGGGCACCCCGGCCTCTATGCCCTGGTGGTCTCCCTGGCCACGGCAGCAATCCTGGCCTTCGGCCTCCCCGGGCGCCTTGAAACCAGTAGGACAGGACGGCTCTTATCCATTCTGGGGAATTACTCCTATTCCATTTATCTGGTACATTTTCCCATCATTGTGATCTGCCTTTCATCCCCCTTTTCAGGCACGGTACTCCACCCGGAAGGCCCGGGGCAGACCCTAACCATCATGGCAGCCATCACCATGGCGTCCCTGGCCCTCCACCACGGGGTTGAAAAAAAAGGCAAGGCCATTGCCATGGGGAAATTTATGTTCTGGGTTCCCGCACTTTGCCTGGGTGTGGCCATGGTTCTCCCCGCACTGAAATTATCCACCATGTCTCCAAAGCTTCGAATGGTATTTGAGGCCCCCACGGACAAAGGATATTGGCGATGCGGAAAAATCCGAAGACTGAAAAACCCAGGTGCCCCCATCCTGAAATTATCCCAGGACATTGAAAATCCGGCCCAGCGGGTTCTATTGGTTGGAAACAGCCATGCCGATTCCATCAAACCGATTTTCATTGAAGCGGCCAACTCCCAAAATACGGATCTCTTTTTTGTGGTGGCCAACAACCCTCTGATGGCTGGGGGCATGTCCCCTGAAAAACTCATGGCAGCGGCCCGGGATGAACGGATCAACACCATTATTCTCCACTATTTTCCCTACTCCATCCCGGCCCACGGGGTGAAACGCCTGGCCCGACTTGCCCAAATGGAGGGAATGAAGGTGGTCTTCATCGACCCCGTCCCCATCTGGGAAGAGAATATTCCCCGGGCGGTGTATGAACACATTGAACAGGGGCACCCCCTGCCCACCCAAAGCAGGGAAGCCTACCTGGAACACAACAGGGAATTTTTCAGGGAACTCGACGGAATCCCGGAGGAAAATTTTTCCAGGGTTTCCATTGTGGACCATTTTTGGAATCCCGTCCGGAACAGCTTTGCCATTGTCAGCCCCCAGGGCCGTCCCCTCTATTTTGACGATGACCACCTCACCATCACCGGTGCCAGGCGACTCACGGATCTGTTCAATGCCATCATCGGGGAAAACCAATGATTCAGGCCCACCCCACCATGGGACAGGAGCCCGGGATATTTATCTCCCCCACGCGCCAACCCCTCCAACAGGGCCTGCTCTTCCTGGGCATCCTCTTTTCCCAGGTTCTATATGCCAAGTTACGCATTTCAGGGTTGGCCATCGGTGGGGGGTATGCCCTGATCTTTCTTTTCATGGCCGTCATGGTTCACACCGAAAGCTTTTACCCCCGGGACCTAAGACGCATCTTCCTACTGGGGGGCGGACTGATTTTCACCGGCCGACTCATGCCCTATCTGGTCACGGGGAATCCGGCACGGCTGGAAACCATGATCCTCTTTTTCACCAGCCTGGCCACGGGATATCTGGTCTATGTACTGGTCCGGCGACGGGCCCCCGATGCCCTGTGGACATCCCTGGATATCCTCTTTTACACCGCCTTTATCCTTTCACTGCTGGAACCCCTGCTTCCGGCCCTCCAATCCTTCTTATATGAAATCCGGGTGGCCCTATACCCGGAACACATATACGGAGGCCATGCCAGGGACATGAGTGTATTTGGAAAAAGCCGGGCCATTTTCCTATTTTCTGAACCCGCCCACCTGGCCTTTTTCCTGATAACCTTCGGGTATCTGAAAATCCTCCGCCAGGGCCCGAATGCATCCAACAGGGACTACCTCAAGGTCACCCTGATCCTTATCCTTTCCCTGTGGGCCAACCGCTCCATGGTCTTTGTGGTGGGCATCGCCGTCATGGGCCACGCTTACCTGGTCCAAACCTTTATAGAGCGGCTCTCCCTGGGGAAACTCCTACGCCTGGCCGCCATGGGCCTGGCCGCCATGGGGGCCATGTTATATGCCTGGATTACCCTGCTGCCCCGGATCACCACCATGGTGCAGGGAACGGATTTCAGCAGCGCGGCCCGCATCATCTCCCCCATTATTTCCACGGCCGCGGTGCTCGGGGACTATCCCTGGTTCGGCACGGCCATCGGGCGGGGGGATATTCTGGGACAGTACATCCTTTCCGCCATGGCCCACCTGGGATTTTCCCACCGCCTGGGAGATTTTTCCATGGAACACATGGAAACCCTCATGCCCAATTATTTTTGCCTCCACTGGTCATATAACGGCCTGGTGGGCGGGATTATTCTCCTATGGATCATTCTGAAACTCTACAGAATCCAGAGCCGTAAAAAATGCCTCCTGGTCTTTGTACCCATCGTGCTCTGGGGCTGGTGCATCGGTCTTTATCTGGGATCCAAAATCTGGATCTTCATGGCTCTGCTTTCGGCCACCTATGACCGTTTCCACAGCCGGGAAGTAAACATGCAAAACGCCCCGGAACCCTATCAATCCCAAGTCCCGGAAAAGGAAAACCCAGCGTGAAAACCGCCATCCTCGACCCCTCGTTATTCTGCCCCCTATACGACATCAACCTCATCCAGGCCCTGGCCCAAACCGGGGAAGATTCTCCCATGCTCTTCTGCCGCCGCCCCCGCCGCGGAGAGGTGGACATCAAGGCCCATGTCCCGGCCCGGTACCTCTTTTATCCCATCACCGACGGCCTGCCCCATTCCCGGATAAAAAGCGGACTCAAGGGAGTGGAACACCTGATCTGCATGGTGTGGCTCTGCATCCAGCTGGTGGTCGGGGGCTACCAAATCCTCCACATCCAATGGGCCGTACTGCCCCTGGTGGACAATCTCTTTTTCCGGCTGTTAAAATGGATGGGCATCCGGCTCATCTTCACCGCCCACAACGACAATCCCTTCCACGGGGCCGGCACCTCAAGTCTCCAGGCCCGGGGCTGGGCCGCCACCCTGGACATTGTCCATAAAATCCAGGTCCACACCCGAAAAACCCAGGCCAGCCTGGAAGCCCGGGGCATCGCCCCGGAAAGGATCTGCCGCATCCCCCATGGCTATCTGGACACCCGGGCCCCGGCCCCGGCCTCCCCCCGGCTCTTGGCGGAAATCGACCAATTGTCCCGGAAACGGGATTTGCTCATCCTCTTCTTCGGCCAGATCAAACCTTACAAGGGCCTGGACATCCTGGCCCGGGAACTCAACGCCCTGGCCCCGGAGGAACAAAACCGAATCGGCCTCATGGTGGCGGGCAAGGTCCATCCCGACGCCCGGCCCCATGCCCAGGCCGTGGACCAATTGCCCATGGAGCGCCTCTGCCGCTACCAATATGTGGACGAGGCCGACCTGGCCGCCCTCATTGACGCCGCCCATGTGGTGGTCTTCCCCTACCGGGACATCGATGCCAGCGGGGCCCTGCTCTATGCCATGGGCCGGGGCAAAGCCTGCATCACTTCGCGGGTGGCGGGATTTTTGGAAATCCTCAAGGACAGGGAAAACGGACGGACCTTTGACATCCAAAGCCCCGGGGCCCTGGCCGAAATCATCTCGGAGATGCTCCTCACCCCGGGCATCGCACGGGACCTGGGCAGAGCTGCGGACCGATTTGTAAAGGAACACTATGACTGGGCCCCCATTGGCCGTGCCCTGAATCAAGAATACATCAAGATGCTAACCCTTCAAAAATAGGGAGTACCCCCATGAAACTCACCATCATCGGAACCGGCTATGTGGGCCTGGTTACCGGCACCTGCTTTGCGGAAATGGGCAGCCGGGTCACCTGCGTGGACATTGACCGGAACAAAATCGAAAATCTGAAACAGGGCATCCTGCCCATCTACGAACCCGGCCTGGAGGAGATGGTCATCAAAAACCACGGGGAAGGCACCCTGGATTTCACCACCGACCTAGCCGAAGCCGCCCAGGATACCTCCCTCTTTTTCATTGCCGTGGGCACCCCCCCCGGAGAGGACGGTTCCGCCGACCTCCAATATGTGCTGGGGGTGGCCCGGGACATCGGCCGGGTCATCACCGAATACGCCGTGGTGGTGGACAAATCCACCGTTCCCGTGGGTACGGCGGACAAGGTCCGGGCCGTGATCCGGGAGGAATTGGACCGCCGGGGGGTGAACATCCCCTTTGATGTGGTCTCCAACCCGGAATTCCTCAAGGAGGGGGCGGCCGTGGATGATTTCCTCAAACCCGACCGCATCATCGTGGGCACGGATTCCGACCGGGCCGCCCAGACCATGAAACGCCTCTACGCCCCGTTCTCCCGGAACCGGGACAAGCTGCTCCTCATGGATGTCCGGGATGCGGAAATGACCAAATATGCGGCCAATTCCATGCTGGCCACCAAAATTTCCTTCATGAATGAAATGTCCGTGATCTGTGAAAAACTGGGAGTGGATGTGGAAAAGGTCCGCCTGGGCATTGGTTCGGACAGCCGCATCGGTTATCCCTTTATCTTCCCCGGCTGCGGTTATGGGGGATCCTGCTTTCCCAAGGATGTGAAGGCCCTTATAAAAACCGCCAGGGATGCGGGCATTGCGCCCCTGGTCCTGGAGTCGGTGGAGGAGCGGAACCGCCGTCAAAAGGACCGCCTCTTCCAGAAAATCCAGGACCGCTTTGGCCCCAACCTGGCCGGAAAGACCATCTGCCTCTGGGGCCTGGCCTTTAAACCGGGCAC
>JAKSBM010000180.1 GCA_022361135.1 Desulfobacterales bacterium
ATGTCCGTCTTTGCAAGGGGGCCTATTATTGGGAGGAACGGTCCGTGGTCTATAAGGATGGGACCATCATCAATGCCTCCTATGTCCATTTATTGGAACATCTGCTCACCTCCGGTGCCTTTGTGGGCATCGCCACCCACGATGAAAAATTGGTGTTTGAAGCCCTGAGGCTGATCCATCTCCACGGGATTCCCCGGGAGCAATATGAATTTCAGATGCTCTACGGGGTGGAGGAGGAGTTGAGATCCATCCTCACGGCCCAGGGCCATAGGGTCCGGGTCTATGTTCCCTTTGGCCGGGAGTGGTTTGCCTATTCCGTCCGTCGTTTGAGGGAGAATCCCCGCATGGTGGGCCATGTCTTTTCCCAATTCCTGGGACGTTTTACCCGCCTGTTCCAACGGAATTGAATCCGGCATCCGTAAAATTAAAAAAGGCCCTGGAGCGTGTCTTGCTCCAGGGCCTTTTGGCGTTTAAGGACGGCTGTTAAGCGGTTTCAGGGGCTGGAATCAAATCCCATAATCCTTGCCGTAATTATCGATGACAAAGTCAATGTCCTTGTCCCCCCGACCGGAGAGGTTGACCAGGATGGTCTTGCCCTTGCCGGCTTCCTTGGCCAGCTTGGCGGCATAGGCCACGGCATGGGCACTTTCAATGGCCGGGATGATTCCGTCGGTGCGGGAGAGTTCGAAGAAATATTCAATGGCGTCGGAATCCGAGGCCGTGACATAGTTCACCCGGCCCAGATCCTTGAGCAGACTGTGCTGGGGGCCGACCCCGGGGTAGTCCAGGCCGGACGCCACGGAGTAGACCGGCAGGGGCTCTCCCTCGTCGTCCTGGAGAAGATAGGAATGGAATCCGTGGAGGGTGCCGGGTTTGCCCAGGGTCAGGGTGGCGGCATGGTCTCCGTCCTTGAAGCCCCGTCCCGAGGGTTCCACCCCGTAGATGTCCACGTCTTCGTCGTTGAGGAAGGCCTGGAAAAGGCCCATTGCATTGGATCCGCCGCCCACGCAGGCCACCAGGTTGTCCGGCAGTTTTCCGGTCATTTCCTGGAATTGCTGCCGGGCTTCAACGCCGACGATCTGCTGGAAGTCCCGCACCATCATGGGGAAGGGATGGGGGCCCACCACCGAGCCAATGGCGTAGATCTGGTTGATGGGGTCCTCCAAGTAAGCTTCGAAGGCGGCGTCAACGGCATCCTTCAGGGTCTGGGTACCCCGGGTCACGGGAACCACATTGGCCCCCAAAATTTTCATGCGCACCACATTGGGGTGTTCTTTTTTAATGTCGATGACGCCCATGTAAATATCACATTCCAGGCCCACCAGGGTGGCGGCGGTGGCCAGGGCCACACCGTGCTGGCCGGCACCGGTTTCGGCGATGAGTTTTTTCTTGCCCAGCCGCTTGGCCAAAAGGGCTTCGCCCAGGCAGTGGTTGATTTTATGGGCACCGGTGTGGTTCAGATCTTCGCGCTTGAGGTATATGTCGGCCCCACCGATTTTTTCCGACAGGTTTTTGCAATGGAAAATGGGGGAAGGCCGTCCAGTGAAATGCTGGTTCAGATAGGTGAGCTCTTCAATGAAGCTGGGATCATTTTTCACCGCCTCATAGCCTGCGGCAATTTCATCCATCACCCTTTGCAAGGCTTCGGGAACATAGGAACCGCCGTATTCGCCAAACCGGCCGTTTTCATCGGGAAGGGGGATATTATTGATCATCTGGTCCGACATGGAGGATCTCCTTTTGTTTCTGTGTATAGTAACTGTTTCTTTTGACAGAAACATATACAGGGGAAAAATTTAAAAGGCAATATTTATTTTCAGGAAAATAAAAAAAGAATGATCAGCGCAAGGGGCACCCTGGGGATTGTTCTGGAGGCGGTGCCAATGGAAGGGGGGAGGATTCCCGTATAATAAAGTACTTTCCCCGATGGCATGAAAAATGGGCCCACCCATTCGTTTATGGGATAAATGGTGGGGTGTCGGTGTCCGGCACCCCAAGGCCTTGGGTTATTTTTTGGGCTTGGCCGCCTCGTTGTTGCGGATGGGGCCGGTGACCAGAACCGGGGAGGCCTCTATCTCTTCGGCGGACATCATTTGGACCACCCGTTCAAAGGCGGCCAGGATCATCATCTGTTCCCAGTTTTCCAGGCGGGAAAACCGCTGGGTGAATTGTTCCTGGAGCAGGGGGGGCAGGTTTTCCAGTACCCGGTGGCCGTCCGGGGTCAGGGAGAGGCGGACCGCCCGGCGGTCGTCTTCCCTTTTTTCCCTGAGGATATATCCCTTGGCCATCAGCCGTTTGGTAATGTCGGTGATGGTGGCCTGGCTGAGGCTGGTGAGCTTGGACAGGGGGGTGACGGAAATGTGGCCATGGTTGGCGATTTCCTGGAGCAGTATCAATTGGGGGCCGGTGAGGCCGAATTTTTTGTTCAGCATCCGTGAATGAATGTCGATGGCCTGGGTAATTTTTCTCAGTGAAACCAGGATTTCCCGACACCGTTCCTGATCTAAGGTTTTTTCCATTTAAGTCTATCTCCCCTCCGGATGGATCCGGATCTCCTTTTGAATTTGTCCCCTACTTAACACAATTTGGGCATGGCTGAAAGTGTTCCGTCGGTGGCGGCGGAATCCCTTTTTTCCATGGAGACGATCTTCCCCTTTGTTTTTATTGGAGAATCCCAGGCCGGGTCCCGAATAAACATAGAATACTTTATAAAAAAAACATTGAATACGGTGTATTTTTTTTTGAATTTAATGGGGTTTTTGAGGGGATGGATCCCATTTTGCGGCCTTTTCGTGGGTCGCGTTGGTTGACAATGTGCTTTGAGTTCGATAGATATAATTGGTTTTAAATGTTGGAGTACGTTGCTAATGACCCGGGATGAGCACCCTCCTGGATTTTGATTTTAAACGATTGGGGATGTCGGATGGAGATGGATTGGGGGCCTTACCCCGGTTTTCTCACATCGCGGATCCCGATGAAATGTGGAATCATGAACCCTATTGTTTCGATGGTCATAAAACGATGCCTGGGCAGTCTGGGGACGATTTTTATCGTTTCCCTGATCATATTCACCGGTGTGGAACTCCTCCCCGGTGATACCGCCGAGGCCATTCTGGGGCAGACCGCCACCCCGGAAACCGTGGCGGCCTTTCGCCATGAACTCAAACTGGATCTGCCCCCCCATGTTCGGTATGTCTCCTGGCTGGGGGATTTTGTCCAGGGCGATCTGGGCAACTCGCTTTCCAATGGCCGACCCGTGGCCGATCTCATTGGCTGGCGCTTTCAGAACACCCTGCTTTTGGCCCTGGTCACCGCCGGGGTCACCGTGCCCATTGCCATCCTCCTCGGCATGGCCGCCGCCTTCTATCGCAATACCTTTTTTGATAAATTCATTTCCATGGTCACCCTCTCCTTTATTTCCTTCCCCGAGTTTTTCGTGGCCTATATCCTCATCCTTTTTTTATCGGTTAAGATGAATATATTTCCCAGCCTGGCCGTGATTCGACCGGACATGGGAATCTGGGAACGACTGCTCTCCATGGTTTTGCCTGTTTTTACCCTGGGCTGCGTGGTCACGGCTCACATGATGCGGCAGACCCGGGCGGCCATTATTAATGTACTGGCCAGTGCCTACATTGAAATGGCCCATATTAAAGGGATTCGTCGATTGCGGGTCATCATCCACCATGCATTTCCCAATGCCCTGTCCCCGGTGATCAATGTGGTGGCCCTGAATCTGGCCTACCTGGTGGTGGGGGTGGTTATCGTGGAGGTGGTTTTTGTCTATCCCGGTCTGGGGCAATTGCTGGTGGATTCCGTTGCCAAACGGGATCTTCCCCTGGTCCAGGCCGCGGGTCTGATTTTTTCCATGGTCTATATTCTGCTGAATCTGCTGGCGGATATTCTGTCCATACTATCCAATCCCCGGCTCCGCCAGTCACGGGTATAAGGAGAATTTCCCATGTGGAACTGGATTAAAGAAATGTCCCTGGCCGCGCGCATCGGACTTTTTATTGTGCTCTTGAACCTGGGGGTGGCATTGCTGGCACCGGTGGTGGCTCCCCATGGAGAAACTGCTGTGGTGGGCGATGTGTGGGAGCCCTTTTCCCAATCGTTTTTACTGGGCACGGATCACCTGGGAAGGGATCTGTTTTCCCGCATGGTCTACGGGGCGCGGAATACCATTGCCCTGGCCTTCATCATCACCAGCCTTTCGTTTTTGGCCGGCTCATTTTTAGGGTTCACCGCTGCGGTGAAGGGGGGCTGGACCGACCAGCTTCTCTCCCGCATGATTGATGTGATCATGGCCCTTCCCACCCTGATCTTTGCCCTCATGATTCTATCGGTGCTGGGCTCTTCGGTTCCGGTGCTGATTTTTACCATTGCCCTTTTGGACAGCACCCGGGTCTTCCGACTGTCCCGGGCCGTGGCCATGGACATCGAAGTCAAGGAATTTGTGGAAGCGGCCCGGCTCCGCGGGGAGGGCAGCCTTTGGATCATGCGCCATGAAATTTTGCCCAATGCCCTGTCCCCCCTGGTGGCCGAGTTTGGGTTGCGGTTCTGTTTTGTCTTTTTATTCATTGCATCATTGAGTTTCCTGGGGCTGGGAATTCAGCCCCCCCATGCCGACTGGGGTGGGATGGTCCGGGAGAATGCCGGTGCCATCACCTTTGGAATTTTCATTCCCTTGATTCCTGCCTTTGCCATTGCCTTCCTCACCGTGGGCGTGAATCTGGTGGTGGATCATTTCCTCCATTTATCCAGCGGTCTTCGGGACTGATAAAGGAGTACACCATGGAACATTTGCTTGAAATCAAGAATCTTTGCATCGAAGCCAATGGCAATGGGCAATGGTCCCCCATTGTCCAGGATATCAATCTGAGTTTGAAGCCCGGGGAAGTGTTGGGCCTCATTGGGGAGTCCGGGGCGGGCAAGTCCACCATCGGATTGGCCGCCATGGGCTATACCCGCCAGGGCTGCCGCCTGGCCTCGGGTTCCATCCAATTGGAGGGCCGGGAACTCATGGGGGCCCCGGAAGAAGATCTACGGGTGCTTAGGGGATCGACCATTGCCTATGTGGCCCAGAGTGCCGCCGCCTCCTTTAATCCTTCCCATCGGATCATTCGTCAATATGCCGAGGCCCCGGTTCACCACGGGATCATGAAATACAACCAGGCCTGTGAAGAAGCCCGGGACCTGTACCAGCGCCTGGCATTGCCCGAACCCCATGACATTGGCCTGCGCTATCCCCACGAACTTTCCGGCGGCCAGCTCCAACGGGCCATGGTGGCCATGTCCATGTCCTGTCGCCCGGACATTATTGTCTTTGACGAACCCACCACCGCCCTGGACGTCACCACCCAGATCGAAGTGCTGGCCGCGGTGAAGGAAGTCACGGAAAAGATGAATAAGGCCGCCCTTTATATCACCCATGACCTGGCCGTTGTGGCCCAGGTGGCCCATCGGATCATGGTACTTCGCAACGGACGGATGGTGGAAGTGGGGGATACCCATCAGATTATCCAGTCCCCCAAGGAAACCTATACCCGGGAATTGCTTTCCATCCGGGGGGAACGGGAGGTGAAGGACCACGGCAAAGAAACCCGACCCCTTTTGGAAATTCAGGGGGTGGATGCCGGATATGACCGGGATCAGAAAATTTTAAAGGGAGTATCCGTCTGTGTGCCCCGGGGTAAAACCGTGGCCCTGGTTGGGGAATCCGGCTCGGGCAAGTCCACCCTGGCCCGGGTGATCACCGGACTCCTCCCCCCCTGGGCCGGCACCCTCTCCTTTGATGGAGAAGCCCTTTCCTCGGACCTTAAGGGCCGGACCAAGGATAATCTGCGGCGGTTGCAGATGGTGTATCAGATGCCGGACACGGCCCTGAACCCCCGGCAGACCGTGAAAAAAGTCCTGGGTCGACCCCTGGAATTCTATTTTGGCCTTAGGGGGAAGGAAGCCGAAGAGCGCATCCGCCAATTGCTTTCGGACATTGAACTGGATCCGGATCTCTATATCCATCGTCGTACCACGGAATTGTCCGGCGGCGAAAAACAACGGATTTGCATTGCCCGGGCCCTGGCCGCCCAGCCCGACCTCATCATTTGCGATGAGGTGACCTCGGCCCTGGATCAATTGGTGGGGGAAGGGATTCTCGACCTGCTCCAACGCCTCCAGGATAAGACCCGGGTTTCCTATCTTTTCATTACCCATGACTTGGCCACGGTTAAGGCCATTGCCGACGACGTGGTCATCATGCTCAAGGGCCGGGTGGTGGAACAGGGGCCCAGGCAGGATGTCCTGTCTCCGCCCCACCATGCCTACACCGACAAATTACTGGCCTCGGTTCCTGAGATGGATCCGGGATGGCTGGATGCACTGCTGGAAGAACGCGCTGAATCATTTATCCAATGAAATTTCATAGAGGAGACCCCGTTGCATGTCATTGTCCCAACTCACTGATCAATACCGCACCAAAGAGATAGATCGTCGTCAATTTATCAAGCAACTTTCCATCCTGGGCGTTTCCACGGCCCTGATTCCATCCTTCCTTTCGGGAACCGCCCGGGCGGAAACCCCGAAAAAAGGCGGTCATTTCCGCATGGGCATGGCCGGGGGCAGCACCACGGATAGCCTGGACGCGGCCGTGGTCAATGCCCAGGTGGATAGCAGCACCAATTATGCCCTGCGCAACAACCTGGTGGAGGTGGATCATCTGGGCCGCGCCCTGCCCGAATTGGCTGAGTCCTGGGATGTCTCCAAGGACGTCACCACCTGGTCTTTTAAATTGCGCCGGGGGGTGGAATTCCACAATGGGAAAACCATGGATGCCGACGATGTGATTTATTCTATCCGCCATCACATGGGGCCGGATTCCAAGTCCGGGGCCAAGGGACTGCTGGGGCAGATTGCCGACATTCAAAAGGATGGCCCCCATGGGGTGATTTTCAAGCTCAAGGCGGGCAATGCCGATTTCCCCTATGTCCTCAACGACTACCATCTGGTGATTGTCCCGGCGGGGACCACAGGAGCGGACTGGGAAACGGGTGTGGGAACGGGGGGATATGTGCTGGAAGACTGGGAGCCCGGCGTCCGGACCCTGTTGAAACGAAATCCCAACTATTTTAAATCCGACCGGGCCCATTTTGAGTCCGTGGAAATCCTTACCATTCCCGATGTGAATTCCCGGACCAATGCCATGCGTTCGGGGCAGATCGATTACATGAACCGGGTGGAATTGAAAACCGTTCACCTGTTCAAACGGACCCCCAATGTGAAAATTCTCCAGGTCAAGGGAGCCAACCACTATACCCTTCCCATGCAGACGGACAGGGCGCCCTTTAATAACAATGACCTGAGGCTGGCCATGAAATATGCCTGTGACCGGGAATTGCTGGTGAAAAAATTTTTACGGGGGTTTGGGGTGCCCGGGAATGATCATCCCATATCTCCGGCCAATAAGTATTATGCAGGGGATCTGGAACAGCGGCAATACGACCCGGACAAGGCGGCATTTTACCTGAAAAAGGCCGGCCTTTCCGGTGAGACCTTTGTCCTCCACAGCTCCGAAGAAAATGGATTCATGGACGTGTCCACCCTTTATGCAGAAAGTGCCCGCAAGGCCGGAATTTCCATCCGGGTGAAAAAAGAACCCTCGGATGGCTATTGGAGTAATATCTGGTTGAAAAAATCCTTTTGCAACAGCTTTTGGGCCCCCCGTCCCACGGCGG
>JAKSBM010000426.1 GCA_022361135.1 Desulfobacterales bacterium
ACAATAAATTTCTCTGTCTCGACATTAGCAAAAGCTCCGACAAGTCAAATTTTTGATTCACCCAACACCAACAAAGGCATTGATATCAAAATACATAATAAAACTTTTAGCCACAAAAACATTTCCCACACAACCCTTCCAATTTCAGCAACATAAATATACTAATTAAAACACAAACAAAAGTCATAAACCCTTAATGTTGAGAAGTTGCCCCCCCAATACGTACTCGTCTCTTTAAAAAAAACATCCGTATGGATATCTGAACCAATCTTTGTAAAAATAGCCCCCAAAAAACTTATGACAGGGCGAGATAAAAAATATGACGAAACGTCAAAGCGGACGGCTGCCTTCGCAGGAAGTGGAGGCAGGACGACTGTACTCCCGTAGTCCCCCCCGTGGGGGCCGGGTGGAGCTACTTCATAAACTTTTTGAATCAGCCTGGCCCAGTTTTGCCGAGATTCTTTGGATGACATCTCATTTGAAATAACAGCAGGAGAGTCACCCCAGGCCCGTTATAAATCTTCAAAGTGATTCTCGGCACATTTGGAGTATGCTCTTGCCTTGGGGTTACGAGGCTGGTAAACATCGAAATTGTGTATTGCTGTTTGGGGCATGGGGAAACCAATAATAGCAACAGAGTTATACAAAAGTACTCGGAAGTAAATCAGAATATTAATGCAAAACAAAAGCAACTACTGAAACAAATAAACGCACAAAACGTAAAACTGAAATACTCACTAACAAAAACATGCTGACTGACAAACTGCGGATGTTAGCATTAGCCAATCAACTTAATACCTGATAAAGATGATATCTGGGAAATCCCCCGAACTCATTTAAATAGAGAAACGGCAGGGCATAGCCACCCACATAATTAGCGTTATTATCGGTGGTTAATTTCAGGGCTTCTCAGCACCGTCACGGGTAACATGGTGCAACCCCAAACAAAACCATCACAACCATAAAACGAAACGCAACACGTCAGATCAGATCCACCCCGTTGATTAACCGGCACCACAGCCATGCCCCCTTCGGAGATTTGAACCATGACCAGCACAAGCCAGCAACTCACTCTGCCCTGGGGCAAGGAAAAAATTGAACTCCAAGTTCCAGCCACCTGGACCCTGATCCACCCGGAATTGAACAATCCCCCCACCCCATCCCCAAAGTCTGAAATCGAAATCGTGGAGGATGCCCTGGCATCGCCCCACGGAGCTGCGCCGTTGAAAGAACGCAACCTGACCGGCAAAAGGATTGTCGTCATCACCGATGACAACACTCGGCCCACTCCGGTGTTCAAATTCTTTTCCCGGATTCTGGATATCCTGGAGGGGTGCGGGGCCAACCTGAAAGATGCCGTGCTCCTGCCCGGCCTTGGGATCCACACCGCCATGGCCCGGGAAGAAATGGAAGCCAAGGTGGGGGCAGAAGGTCTTTCACGGATTCAGTGGGAAAACCACGATGCCTTTGATCCTGAGAAAAATGCGGAATTCGGAACCACCTCCCGGGGAACTCTGGTTAGTTTGAATCATCGGCTCAAGGATGCGGATATGGTGATCCTGCTGGGACTCATCGAGCCCCACCTCATGGCCGGATTTGGCGGGGGACTGAAAAATGTTCTGCCCGGGGTGGCTTCGGCGGCCACCATTGGTCAACACCACCAATTGCTCACGGATCCACCCCAAGATTTCAACCGGGTGGGCATGGCCCCGGAAAAAAACAATTTCCGCCTGGACTTGGAGGAAGTCGCGGCCATGGTGCCCGGGGAAATTTTCTGTTTGAATGTGGTCATTGACGAATCCCACAATATCCAGGCCGCCTTTGCCGGGGACGGGATCGGTGCCCACCGGGCCGGGGTGGACTACACCCGGAAGGCCCAGGAGCTGAGGCTGGGGGAACCGGTGGATGGGGTGATTGTGAATTCATTTCCCATGGACATCAATTTCAAGCAGTCCATGAAATGCGTGGGCAACAGTCTGCCCGCCCTGAAACCCAACGGGGTGGTCATGGGGTTTTTACGGGCGGACCGGGGCCTGGACGACATCCCCCTGCCCGACAAGATGCCCCTTCCCCTCTGGCTCATCCGGGCCATCCTCCGCCTGCTGGGGCCGTCCCGGGTATTTGATTTTTTGAAGCGGGTGAAAAAGGGACTCAATGCCGAGGAAAAATTCCTCTACTATTATATGCTCCAACTCGTCCGGGAGCACCGCCTTTTCCTCCATGTGCCCACCCTGTCGGACCTGGAACGGGAACGGCTCTTCT
>JAKSBM010000907.1 GCA_022361135.1 Desulfobacterales bacterium
ATTACCCGGGCCATTGCCGACCAGGCACGGACCATCCGGATCCCGGTTCATATGATTGAGACCATCAATAAATTGATCCGGACCTCCCGTTATCTGGTCCAGGAAATGGGTAAAGAGCCCTCTCCGGAAGAGATTGCGGAAAAGATGGAAATCCCCATCGAAAAGGTTCGTCGGGTCCTGAAGATCGCCAAGGAGCCGATTTCCCTGGAAACCCCCATCGGGGAAGAGGAAGACAGCCATCTTGGGGATTTCATCGAGGATAAGAAGTTTTCCATTCCCTCGGAGGCGGCCATTGATTTCAGCTTGGCTGAACAGACCCGTAAGATCCTGGCCACCTTGACTCCCCGTGAGGAAAAGGTTCTGAGAATGCGGTTTGGAATCGGTGAAAAATCCGACCATACCCTGGAAGAGGTAGGGCGTGACTTTACGGTTACCCGTGAACGTATCCGTCAGATCGAAGCCAAGGCCCTGAGAAAATTGCGTCATCCCACTCGGAGTAAGAAGCTCAAGACCTTTATTGAGAATTAGAACTTGACTTCGAAAACCGGGTACTATATATATTTCCAGTTTGTGTAGGCGAATAAATGGGCCTATAGCTCAGTTTGGCAGAGCCACCGGCTCATAACCGGTCGGTCCCTGGTTCGAATCCAGGTGGGCCCACCATTACGGATCGCAGGTGCAAAATAATGGAAATACGAAAATTATCCAAAGGAAGGTCTAAGCATTATTAGTGGATATGCCTGCGACATATGGACATAAAATGAACAAAAAGCGTGGTATCTAACCACGCTTTTTTAGTTTGTATAAGGTGACAATGAAGGCAAGCATCGGTCAAATATTCGAATTGGTAGACGGCATCGCACCATTTCAACTTGCGGAATCCTGGGACAACTGCGGGCTTCAAGTCGGTAGCCTGGAGGATCCCGTCAAAAGGGTTCTGGTTGCGTTGGATGTGTCTGAGGCGGCCATGGCCGAAGCCGTGGCCCAAAAAGCCGACCTTTTGTTGACCCATCATCCCCTGTATATTACCCCTCCCAAACAAATTGATTTCAATACCATGATCGGTGGGGTGATTGCCGAAGCTGCCCGTCACAAAATATCGGTGATCTCCGCCCACACCAATTTGGATAAGGCCAAAGATGGCTTGAACGATCATTTTGCAGGGTATCTGGATCTGGAGAACCTTCGGCCATTTGTTCCTGAGAAGGCTTTGGATTCCAATGGTACCGATACTGGAATTGGTCGGTTGGGAACCCCCAAGGATAAAATTACAGTTCAGGAAATGGCCGAGCAATTGAAGGCGAAGTTGAATCTGCCCCAAATCCGCGTCATTGGGGATTTGGAAAAGGAAGTATCTTTGGCTGCGGTGTGTACCGGATCGGGGGGATCTTTGATTCAGCCGTTCCTGGAAACCCCTGCCCAGGTCTATGTCACCGGTGATATAAAATACCATGAGGCGCGGGAGATTGAGATCCATGACCGTGCACTCATAGACGTTGGTCATTTTGCATCCGAGATTATTGCTGTTGAATTTTTAACCCGCAAACTGGAACAGGCTGTGACGGAAAGCGGATTTGATGTGAGTGTGATCGGCTTTAAAAAAGAAATGGATCCATTTGTCCTAGTTTAAGGAAAGGCTATGAAGGAAATTTCTAAACAAGAAATTGAAACCCTTGTTAGACTTCAAGAGGCAGAAACTGAAATTGTAAGACTTCAGTCGGTTCTTGAATCCGTTGAAAAACAAAAGGTGAAAATCGCTTCCCGGCTGAAAAAGTTCGGGCGGGCCCTGTCCCATGAGAAAGATCAATTGGATCAGATCAAGCAGGACTGTGCATCAACGGAACAGGAAGTAAAGATGCTGGATGACCGCATCATTAAGAGCAATGAAAATCTGAGAATGGTGAAAACCAACAAAGAGTACCAGGTTTTACTGCGCGAAGTGGATGACAACAAAAAGCGGAAAGACGCCCTTGAGACCGGTCTTCTGGAAATGTACGATTCCAGGGATGCCCTGCAGGCCAAGGTGGATGAGACCGAGAAGGAATACCAGCAATTGGAGAGCGAAATTCTTTCCGAGCAGGCTGCCATCGAGAAAAAATCCACCGACGATCGGGAACTTTTGGAAGACTATCAGCAGCGGCGAGAAGATACGGGACGGGATCTTGATCCGGGCCTGATGGACTTTTTTAACCGTGTCTCCAAAATGAATAAGGGGCTTGCTGTGGCTGAGACCAGAAATGGTGTATGCATGGGCTGCTTCATGAATATTCCCCCGCAGTTGAGCATTGAAGTGCAGCGGGCCAAGGAATTGATTTCCTGCCCCCAATGCTCGCGTATTCTTTACCACAAAGAATGATTAATTAAATTTTCGGTTTGACCGGGCTAAACGATCGCCGGGTGATTTATCACCGGGAGGAAAGTCCGAACACCGCAGGACAGGACGCTCCATAACGTGGAGTCACGGTGACGTGAAGGAAAGTGCAGCAGAGAGTAGACCGCCTGGGGCAATTGCGTTCCAGGTAAGGGTGAAACGGTGCG
>JAKSBM010000364.1 GCA_022361135.1 Desulfobacterales bacterium
GTATTTTCCAAATCGGAAATGGGATTTTCCGGTCCATGCCCAGACCCAATATTGATGATGGCCCGTGTCCATGGCTGCCGTGGACCCAATTTATCCAGATAATGTCAGCACAAAGGAACGTACATGTCGAAAACAGCAATATCCACGGATTTGGCCCCGGCGGCCATCGGCCCCTATTCCCAGGCCATCGTCGCCAAGGACCTTTTGTTTACCTCGGGGCAGCTGCCCATTGATCCGGCAACGGGAGAAATTCCAAAGGCCGATATCCAGACCCATGCCCACCAGGTGCTCGTTAACCTTGCCGCCATTGCCAAGGCCGCCGGTACCGATTTGAATAAAGCGGTGAAAACCACTGTATTCTTGACGGATCTGGATCATTTTTCCGCAGTCAACGAGGTGTATGCCCAGTATTTTACCCAGCCCTTTCCCGCCCGATCCGCCATCCAGGTTGCAGCCCTTCCCCTGGGGGCAGTCATCGAGGTGGAGGCGATATTTCAACTTTAATTTTTTCCAAGGAGATCCATTGTGAATTTTTCCCAATTCCCCAGACGTAATTACCTCCAAGGCCCCACGCCCCTTGAACCCATGCCCCGACTCAGCCAAGCACTGGGGGGAGAGGTGAACCTTTATATCAAACGGGACGATTTACTCCCCGGCGCCTCGGGTGGTAATAAAACCCGGAAGCTGGAGTTTTGCATTGCCGATGCACTGGCCCATGGCGCCGATACCATCATTACTTGCGGTGCGGTTCAATCCAACCATTGTCGCCTAACGGCCTCCTGGTCCGCCAAGGAAGGGCTGGATTGTCATCTGGTCCTGGAGGAGCGGGTCAAGGGGTCCTACAAAGAAGATGGTACGGGCAATAATTTCTTGTTTGAGCTTTTGGATGTCAAGTCCAAACGAGTGGTTCCCGGGGGATCGGACATGGCCGCTGAAATGGCAAAAACAGCCGATGCCCTTATCGCCAAGGGAAAGACCCCTTACATCATTCCCGGTGGGGCCTCCAATGCCATCGGTGCGACCGGTTATGCCAATTGTGCAGAAGAGATCATGATCCAGCTGAACCAAATGCGGTTGAACATGGATCATATTGTTGTGCCTTCGGGATCAGCAGGCACCCACGCCGGTATGGTGGCGGGCATGAAGGGAGCCAATGGAAATATTCCCATTACCGGTATCAACGTTTCCCGGACCAAGGAAGTTCAGGAGGAAATTGTTTTTCCCCTGACCCTGGAAACGGCCCAGCGGCTGGGGGTAAAAACCCCAATCGATCGTGGGGACATTGTCTGCTTCGGCGACTATGTCGGACCGGGGTATTCCCTGCCCACCGATGCCATGGCCGAGGCCGTGAAGTTGTTTGCCTCCACCGAAGCCATCCTTTTGGATCCGGTTTATTCGGGGAAGGCCGCCGCCGGGCTCATTGACCGGGTTCGCAAGGGGGAATTTAAAAAGGGTGCCAATGTTTTGTTCCTCCACACCGGAGGTTCTCCCGCACTCTATGCCTATCTGGATGTGTTCCGGGCTTAATCCCATCTGCAGTTATCGTCGGCATTGCCAAGGTTCAAGGAGCCTTTGGCAATGCCGCGGTTTGAAAGGAAAATCCATGGAAGAGAAAGTTGTGGGAATTCTGGGTGGCATGGGACCTGACGCCACCGTGGATCTCATGCAGCGCATCATCCGATTGACCCCGGCCCGGGACGACGGAGATCATATCCGTTGCATCATAGACAATAATCCCAAAATTCCGTCACGGATCAAGGCATTGTTGGAGGGGGGGAAACAGGATCCGGCACCGGTCATGGCTGAAATGGCCCGACAGCTGGAGGCACATGGGGCTGATTTTTTAACCATTGCCTGCAACACGGCCCATTACTATTATCCTGCAGTTCGGGATTCGGTTTCCATTCCGGTTCTAAACATTGTGGAGTTGGTGGCGGCCCACTTGAAAACCCACCACCCCCAATGTAAACGGGTGGGCTTCATGGCCTCCCCTGCGGTATATAAAACCAAACTCTACAGCCGGGTGTTCCAAGATGCCGGTCTGTTTGAGGTTTGGCCGGGCAAGGCCCAGCAGGAAGACATGCTGGGAGTCATAAAATCGGTTAAAGCCGGGGATACAGGTGGGGCGGTTCAGGAAACCTATGCCCGTATTTGTTCTCACCTCAAGGAACTGGGGGCAGACATCGCCCTGGTGGGGTGCACGGACCTGGGCGTTTTGGAGCCCCCAACGACCCTTCCCATTGTGGATGCAGCCGAGGTCTTGGCCCAGGCCATCGTGGCAAGGGCAAAACAAGGCGCCGATGGAGGAGACATGTCCCCATGACGCCGTGATTTCATTTCCAGTGCAGTTTGGCAGTTCCGTATACCCGAATATCTGCCATGGGGTGGAGGCCCCGTAGAACATCCGGGTTCAGTTTAAGTGGTTATCAGCAGACTATGGAAACGGGGTTGTCTGCTCATGGGTGGTTACATGCCCGGGGCAGGGCACTCCATGGAGGAATGCATGCACGAACAATCTTTTATGCCGTTTTTCGGTGCCTTCGGGTGGTTGTCGGTCCTTTTATTGCTCGGTGTGGTACTCCGGGCAAAGATAGGTTTATTTCAACGTTTTCTCTTCCCCTCGGCCATTATCGGTGGCTTCATAGGGTTTATTCTCATCAGTGTCGGATGGATGGACATGTCCCACGATACCTTTGTCCTTTTTGCCATCCATCTTTTCACCATAAATTTTATATCCATCGGTCTCACGGGTACCGATGAGGCCGCCCAGGACCATTCCGGTTCCTTGGCCCGATCCATATTCCGCGGCATGTCCTGGATGGGGTTGATGTTCATTGCCATGATTTGCATCCAGAGCCTTTTGGGCGGCGGTATCATTTATTTGACCAATCAGATCACCCAGCCCATTTACACGGGCCTGGGCATGTTGGCCGGGGTGGGGTTTTCCCAGGGGCCAGGACAGGCCGTTGCCCTGGCTGCGGTGTGGGAAAATAATTTCCATATTCCCCATGCCGTGTCCATTGGGTTGAGCTTTGCCGCTGTAGGTTTTTTCGTGGCCAGCCTGGTGGGAATTCCCTTGGCCAACTGGGCCATTCGCAGGGGGCTGGGCACGGATAAGGAAAACCGGATTTCCCGCAGTGTGGTCACCGGCCTCTATGCCCGTGAAAAGCGGGTCCAGGCCGGGCAGTTGAGCACCCATTCCGGGAACATCGACGGCCTGGCATTTCAACTGGCCCTGGTCCTGGCGGTTTATTTTTTAACTTATTACGAGTGTGCGGGATTGAAATATCTGTTGCCCCAGTCCTTGAAGCCCGTGGCCTTCGGCTGCATGTTTGTCTGGGGTATGTTCACGGCTTTTCTGGTGCGATGGATTTTGAAAAAGTTGGGATTGGCCCATTTCATAGATAATAATGTCCAGAGGCGCATCACCGGTGTCTCCGTGGATTACATGATCGCCGCCACCCTGCTGGGGGTGAAAATTGCCTCGGTAAAAACACATATTCTTCCCATTGTTTCAATCTGTCTGGTGGTGAGTCTGGTGACCATCGGCCTGGTTCTTTTCTTTGGTCGACGAATGCCCGAATACGGTGTGGAACGCATGTTGGCGGTTTTTGGTACGGTCACGGGAACCGGTGCCTCCGGCCTCATGCTTTTGCGCATTGTGGATCCGGAGTTTAAGTCTCCGGCAGCAGCGGAACTGGCCCTGTTTAATTTGGTCACCCTGGTCCCCCTCATGCCCCTGCTGGTGATTTCGTATACCCTGCCACAGATGAATGTTCTTGTCCTATTCGGCTGCCTGGCCGGGTATAGTCTATTGTCCCTGGCATGTTTAAAGATTTTTGGATTCTGGAAGGCTCCCAGCTGGTAAGACCATGGACCGAATTGGTCCTTGATGAAGATTGTCTGCCCCATGGGGCGGCCCCATAAGAAATCCCCCTGCACTTGAGGCAGGGGGATTTTTTTATGGGGTTTCAAAGGCGGATTATCCCGCCGGGTGCAGATTTGTCAGGTTGCATTCCGCATCCTTGTCCAGGGGGAAGAGGGGGCGCTGGATATGTTTGAAGGGAAAGGCGGAAAAATCCGGGTGGGTCACCCCGGGGCCGGCCACCCGAACCACATGGCGGGCAATGGGTTCAAAGGCTGCCCTGAAGTGTTGTCGGGATTTGAGCAGGGTGAACTTGCGGTGGGTCGGATCCAACCCTACGTGGGTGAAAACGGCCACATCCAGGGCTTCGATGCGTTGTTCCGTTACCAGGATATCCACGGTTCCCACCGTGATCACGGCCATGGTACCGATGGACACCTGAAGCCCTTTGAGCATGGGGCCGGTGGCGGTGATCCGTCCGTCCACAATGGCCCGAACCCGGCCGGTTACCCTGAGGGGCTCGCTTTGGTAATTCAACAGCGGGGCATGGGTGCGGCCTCCGATGTCCAGGGTTGTCATTTGGCCTACGCCGGCTTGGACCAGGCTCTCTACGGCCCGGGCATCGTGGAAGGGGCCGGCAATCATGTCTTGGGCCCCCATGTCCATGGCCGCCTTGAGCACGGTCATGTCGGCGGCAAATCCACCCGAGGCGGGAATGTCCCCTGAGTCGGCAATGATCACGGGGCCTTGCTCCAGGGCCAGGGCGCGTTCCAGGGTTTTTCCATGGGGTTCCACTTCCACGACCAATTCCCTTCTTTTTTCCCACAGGGCTGCCGCAATATCCCGGCCCCCTTTTTCCGCAATGTCCAATTTTTCGTCCCCGATGACCACAACGGCCATTCCACCGGGGCCCACGTCCGTGAAGGGGTGGGCACAGGAAAGGTCCACACTTAGAATACCGGGTTTCTTTTCCAGCTCCAGGAGTTGATCCCATATGGCTTTTAAGGGGGGGGCTTGGGGGTCCATGCACTCCAGGCTGGCCATCATGGGCAGTCGGATAACGGCGGTGTGTGGTCGGCTGTTGCCCTGGAGCTTTTCCAGGAGAAGCCGGGTTGCCCGGGCACCGGTTTCAAACATGTCCACATGGGGTAGGGTCCGATACAGGGTGATGATATCACAATGGGACACCATGGCCGGGGTCAGGGTGGCATGGAAGTCCAGGGCGATGGCAATGGGGATATCCGGTCTGGCTTTTCGGATCCGGGTTAAAAGTTCGCCTTCACCGTCGTCCAGGCTTTGGGTGACCATGGACCCATGGAGGTCCAGGAGGACGGCATCGCATCCCTGGTCCACGGTTTTCAGGATTTGGTCACACATCCATTCAAAGGCGTCATCCTCCACCGGACCGCTGGGCATGGCTTCCCCGGCCAGGGCCACCTGGCATTGGTGGCCTTGTTCTTCAAGGATTTGGATAAAGGCGGAAATGCAGCAGTTCCTTTCCCGGAATGCGACAAGGGCTTCCTCCCCCACCAGGGGGTGGGCACCGCCCATGGCATTGAATCGGGCCAGGGGTGTGGGGTCTGGTACAAAGGTGTGGGTTTCGTGCTTCAGTTGGGCAACAACAAATTTCATCTATCCCTCCAATTCAGGCAGTATCAGAATATTTATCAGCATTTAAGGGATGGGCAAAGGCAGTACACCGTTCCGGTTCAGGCACGGTGGTAAAGGGATTTGACAGGATTGTTTATCGTGGCCAAACTGGGCACGGCCCAGCACGATGGTAGGGGATCTTATCAACGGAATACCTTGGAATCAAGGTCTCTGATGGGATTTCTATTATGGAACATGGATTTTTTTCAAGAGGGGGGGTGAATTCTTTTCCGCTGACTTAATCGTCAAACTATAGCGGTTCTCAAAATAACCTTCCGACTGAATGGGCTTTTTCCCATTCGATTTGAAGGCTTTTCTCCCAATCTGGGTATGATTGGCAAATTTAAAATAATGTTCCCATCGAATGGGACCAAACCTCATACATGGGATGGCTCAGATGAATGGCACACGTTGTCCATGGTTTAGGAATATATTTTTGAGAACCATTATAAAACGCCCTTGACCTGGTCCATGGGAAAAGAGATCCGGTGGAAACCGTTATTTCATGTGGCCAAGGGGCTATTTTTTGGGGGGCTGGGACAGGTGCTTTTCCTTGGGAGGCATGGTCGGTTTTCCCGCGGATGGACCCTTATATTTTTTAGCGGTTGTTTTTTTATTTTCCTGTTGGGGGGCGGGCTTGGGGAGGTATAGGACCTCTTCTCCTTTTTCATTGTGATAGATATAGGTACCGGCGTTGAGGGATGCCGGGACCCATGCAATGATTCCCATGGCCAGGGTTCCTAAAAGGATTTTTTTTAAAACCATTTATCTTTCTCCTTTATTGAAGACTTCCAAAACTGCTCTGTGAATCTTCCCCATCACTTTTGACACCCAATTGGACCGCAAAATCCGTAAAACTCACCAAACGCTGGGTGCCGTGGTCTCCGATGTCCCCGAATACATGGAGGCCGATTTCACTCCTCTGGCTCTGGGAGCCGAATTCCGTCCCCTTGGGGGAGGTAAAACGGCCGGTTCGGATGGTGAAACCATTCCTAAGGATTACCGAGTCTGCGGCAGGATTGACGATCCAGTATTTAACGGCCGGCGTTGCCGGGGCAGGCTGGCTGGCCACGGAAACATTGTCCACCAGGGTGAAGCGGTCCCGGTTTTTACAACTGTTATTGGATCCGCAATGGGTCCATTTTTCAATGCTGAAAGGCCATTTGATATTAAGGCTCTTTTTTCCAAAGGTGGCATTGTAATAATTCCGGGTGGTGTTGTTGTATTCGGCATCATAGGATTGGTTGTTCATGGACGCATTGCCGTAATAGACGTTGATGTCGTTGGTCTTGACACCGTCAATGGATTTCTCGTGGACTTTGACCACCAGGGAGGCGTGGTCCACCGGAGTGCCATTGGATTTCAGCATTTTCATGTCTTCGCTGATATCCTTGAAGGCGATCCATCGCCGTTGCTCCGCCCCCCCCTGGACATATTGTTCCCAGAGAACAATCAATAATTTATCATCCTTTTCTTTGATTCCCTTGAAAAAGGGTTTTAGGTCATCGGGGATCATGTCGTTGTAATCTCCGCTGACCGAGTCGGCATCGTCGCTGGGATCATGCCTGAGGAATGAAATGCCGTAACCGGCGTATTTTCCTGGGATCTCCTCATGCCATCTGAAATTGATCCCGGATGCGGCATATTCCAGCTCATCCCCCCATACGGTTTTGGCCTGGATGGTGTAACTGAGATATTTCTCGGTGTTGGCCCATTTTTTTTTCAATTCATCATTTTTTGCCAGGGGAAGTACATGCCCCCCGATCTTATTGACCGGATAGCCCAGGAAGACAATGGTGCCGTTGTCTCCCACGGCATAAATTCCTGTTCTATCACTTCCCCAGATGGAGTTGAGGTTTTCCGAGGTCACCCCATTGGTGGGAACGATTTCAAACCCATCCCCCTTGTTGTAGAGCACCGTGCCATTGTCCCCAATGACGTAGAAGTCCGTTGCATGGTTTCCATAGACGCCGTTGAGGTTTTCCGAGGTGGGAATGGCAGTGGATGGAATTTTTACCCAACTGTCCCTCCAGGACTCCGGGGAAACATCACCGGCTGTGTTTTGGTATATGCTGCCACCATCCCCCACCGCATAAATATCGTTCCAGGAACTGCCCCAGATACCCCTTAGTTTTGTATCTTTAATGATCACCGGCGGGGCGTAGAATTCATGGAAAATCAGTCCATCTCCATTCTCGTAATACCCATAGTCACTACCCGAAAAGTGACCCACCATAATATTTTGGTCTTTTCTTACTCCGCCACGGCCACTCCAGGGATAGCTGTGGTGGGTGGCCCAAAGGCATTTAAAGTTTATTTCGTTATCGAATGCGCTTTGATACCAGGTATAGTTTTCCAATTCATGCGCGGTGGTGGCGGAATCCCAGTTATAGGGGTTGGTTCCGGCTTCCCCATATCCGTCGAAGTGGCCCCAGCTGGTGCCGTGGGCGGCAAATATGTCATAGCTTTCACTGTGACTGGCATGTTTCCAGCCATTTCCCTCGTTGATCAGGGTTCGGCCGTCATCTCCCACCACAAAGATGTAATCGGTTTGGTTGGAACTGGATTTTTCCGAGGGAGTTCCCCAGATGGCATTCAGATTATCTCCATTGATGGAAAATCCGATTTCCGAGATTTTGAATTCCTGGCCGTCGAAGTGAAGGATGGTGCCATTGTCCCCCACAAAATAGATATTGTCCGAAGCATTGCCCCAGATTCCGTTGAAATTGATGTTCCGAACCGACTGGGGCAGGCGGGCCTTGTCCACCAATTCCATGGTATATCCTTTATCCTGGTCCACTTCGGAAAAGTTTTGAAAGGTGACATAATTGGTCCGGACGTTTTTGTACTCCGCCTTTTCCGTGAAGGCCGTGGATACCCCCAGGGTAGAGGTGGTTATGAGTTGGGGTTCAGCAAGCCCCTGGCTGTTATCAAAGTCCCAGTGTTCAAGTTTGGTTTTATCCTTATCCGGAAAAATTTCCGGGGTGTGTTTTCCCGGGCCACCAAAATCAATGGCTTGGGGAGCATCGGCTGGGAATTCTATTTCATCGGTGAGATAGACATTGAAATCCAGCGACTTCAACGCCTGGTGGCTCCCCGTACCGATTTGGCCCACACTACCCAGTAATAATTGTTTTTTCAGGACCACCCGGGAGTTTGTGTCCAATTGCACCGGGAAGCTGCCGTCGGCTTCAAGGGTTATTCCGTTGAGCTGAACGGAATCGTTGGCCAGGATGGTGATGTCCTTGTAACGGAAGGAACCTTCAAAGGTTTGTTCATTACTATAAAGGCCTATGAGACCGTTTCTTTGTGGAAGGAGATCGGCCCATGCGGCATTGGAAAAGAGGATGAAATTTCCGTTTTCATTGACCTGAACCGAAGATGTTGGCGTAAATGCCAGGTAAATGCTGTCGTTATCGTCCAAGGTAACCGAGTCGCCGCCGTCCAATGTAATGGTGAATCCATCGGGGTTGAATTTCCCTGCTCCGGGGGTGACCGAACCGGAGTTGTAGGAATAGAATTCATCTGCAATATAGACCATTCCATTTGATGGAAGCGCATTTTCAAATGCATCGGATAATTTTCCCGCTGTCCTGAGTTTCAAGGTGGTGACCTCGGTTTGGTCATTATCGGCCAAGAACCAGTATGGGAAAGTGGATAGTTGAAAGCTGCCGCTGTTGTTCAAGAGGGTGACCTCTTCCTGGTCCATGGCCTGGAGGCGGTCGAATTTGGCCGATAGATTTCCGGCATTGCGGTAGATCCCTCCGGCGTATCTGAATCCGGCCTCGGCCAGGTTGGTGGCCCTCAGGCCCAGGTTGGTTTCAACGGACTGGATATTGGACGATTGGAACATGAGCGAGATGCCCAGGCCCAGGGAGGCCATGATGAGGATGGCCAGAATAGTGACAATGATGGAGCCGTTCTGATTCTTGATCTGTATGCACATATTGGAAATCACCTCCACCGTTTCCCAGGGATCAGGAAGCGGATCCGTTCACAGTATTGTTAAATAGCGGGTTCACACTCACTTCAAATGAGCGGGTGGTGTCTGAAATGTCGATGGTTATGGATATTCTGATCCGGGACAGGCCATTGAGGGAGTGGTCTGTATTTACGGTCCAATTGCTGCCGTCTGCCTCCTGAAACTCCAGGGTGAAGCCGGAGACATCGTCCATAAGAATTGCTCCGGTTGTTGCCGTGGGCAGAGCATTGCCCCCCCTGACCATGCGGATGGTCTTTCCTATGCGGGCCAGGCCAAAATGTTCTCCCCCCCGGGTGAAACGCAGGGTATCGGCCCCGGCTTCAATGAGGCCGTCCATGAATTTGGTTTCCTTGAGAAGTCTTTCCAGGGCAATTTCCATTTTTTGATAACTTTGGTTGTTCAAACGGGCCATTATGAAACCCTGGGCCGTCTTGGCAAAATAGGCAGATACCCCAACGCCGAGGATGCCTACAATGACCAGGGTGGCAATGAGTTCGATGAGTGAAAAGCCCTGCTGGTTAAATTTTCTTTTGATCTTCACAGGTATTAATTCCCAATGATGGTGATCACGGAACTCAGGTTCCGGGTGGATGTAATGCGGACAAAAAGGCCCCCCGATCCAGCTATTTCCTTGACCTTGCGGTTGGCATCCGGCGCTGTAAAGTCCATGCCTTCCCCCTTTATTTTCGTTCCGCTTGAATTGCCGATGAGGGGGGAAAGGTCGTTTGCTTCATACATGCTAATGTCCAGGTTGGGATTGGCCTCCAACTCGGCTCTGTAGTGGGCATTTATCCGTTCGATGCCCTGGATGGCCCGGTAATTGTCATCAAGTCTGTTGAGGGGATCCGCACTCTCCAGAAAACTGGTCTGGAAAAATGAAATGAGCATGGATGCGGTTATGCCCAGAAGGACAACGGAAATTATGGCTTCAATGAGGGTAAATCCGTCTTTGTTCATGGGATAAATCCTGTTTCTTCTTCAATTGAAATTTGCTTTGAATTGCCCTTGGTGTCCTGGATGCCCAGGGTCAGGGCGTTGGTCAGGCGGTTTATGCCGGCGGTGCTCTCCAGGGGGAGGGAAATGGCGGCATTGAGATTGCCCTTGAACCAATAGGGGGTTCCCATAATGTCAAACAGGAGGGTTAATTTTGGGGTGCTGCCGTTAACGCCCGAGGCCGCGTTCAAGGTTACCCCCACTTGTGAGGTCCGTATCCGGTCTCCATTGTATCCGGCGTCGGTGGAATCCGCACCCAGGGGTTGAATCCGGCTGCTTCCCCAGGCCAAGGTTTGCCCAGGCTCGGCCCTGATCAGCCAATATTCGTCCGTGGCCGTGTCCATCTGAATCCCCCATACCTGTGAATCATGTGTCATGGATTTGGCCTGGGCATATCGGATGTGATTTTTCAGGGTCGCATCCATGGAGACAAGGTCGGTGTTGTTTGCACTGATTTTGGCCGTGGCCACCACGGATAGGATCCCAAGTATCAGTAAGACGGAGATCAATTCAATGAGTGTGAATCCCCGGTTGTCTGCCATGCGTTTCATTGCATTAAATCCAACTAAAAGGGTGAAAGATAGATATGGCTTTCCTTAGGGAGCTTTTCCTGCCGCAGAAGGTCGAAGAATATTCTTTTTCCACGTCGGGGATCAATTCCCAATAGGATTTTTTCTAATTTTAACCGTACGGATACCAGTCCGGATATTGGAGTGGATCAGAACGGGATCTGAGCTACTTCTTTGGGGCGGATAGAATCCAGATCAAGGCCCAGAACAGGATAACGGGCAAAATGCCCTTGCCGGCAAATGCCAGCAATTGTCCCTGCCAGGGTTTTAAGATTCCCGCAGCGACAAGGGGATAAAGGAATGAAGCCACAATGGCCAGGCGCATTCTTTTTCCCAGCGTCCGGCCCCTGGGGGCGGATTTGGAAGGGGAGGAGGGGGATTTAAACATCCGGGGAAGGATCAGCAGGGCAGCGATGAGAAAAATCAAAAATAAAATTTCACTGATACCTGTCACAATAGTCCTTTCACCGGGGAGTTAAAAAATAGTTATCTATTTCAGAGAACCAGAAGTTTGTCAAATCAAAATCCGTCCGTCTCCCTTGGGTTTTCCAGCCACCATGGGCCTGAAATCGAATATCACCTCCTCCAAAGATTCGTTATCCTGGACAATATATGCCGTAGTCTGGTCCTGGGACAGTTTTGCCGATGACGCTGCATGGTTTTAGACCGCAGTCTCCCTTGGGCTGGGGGATGGGACTTAAATCCCAGAACCAGAAATCGGGGCTCCGACCCGGCAAAAAGCGGATGGTCGGATACAGTCCCAGGATGGTGCAAAATAGATTGATCCCGATGCGGATGTGGGCTACACTCCGGGCTGTATCCCCGGAAATGCGGGCGCCCGAGAATCCGTGTTCAACACCGGTGCGGATCAGTTGGTTAAATCGTTTCATGCAACTCCTTCAAACTGCAATTTCCATCATAAATGCAAAGGATAGAGTGATGCA
>JAKSBM010000593.1 GCA_022361135.1 Desulfobacterales bacterium
TGGATTGCCTTCCAGATCGGCATGGTCCAGTCGGGCATCGATGCCGCCGGCATTGAAGGGGTCTCTGCATTTGAAGGCTATTTGCACGGCATCCCCATGAACTTCTATTGTATTCTGGCCGTGCTCATGGTGGGGATTATCCTCATCACCAAACGGGATTTTGGACCCATGGCCCGGGCGGAGCAACGGGTGCTCACCACGGGGAAAACCTTCAGCGATAGGGCCAAGCCCATGCTGGATGTGGCCGACGAAATGGGGGAGGCCAAGGACACCAAGCCCATGCTGATTTCCTTTTTCCTGCCCATCTTTGTTCTGGTTCTGGTGACCCTGTTTGGTTTCTATTGGACCGGACGGGGACCGGATAAAACCTTTATCCAGACCCTGGGGGATGCCGATGCGGCCAAGGCCCTGCTCTGGGGTGCCTTTTACATGACCCTCACCGGTGCCGTCATTGCCCTGGGGAACAAGATCATGACCGTTTCCGAGGTCATGGATACCATCATTGACGGCTTGAAGCTCATGCTCATGGCCTGTGCCATTCTGGTTCTGGCCTGGACCCTGGGCGGGGTGTCCAAGGACATGAAACTGGCTGACTTCATCATCCAGGTCATTGGCAACAACCTCCACCCCGGCATCCTGCCCCTGGCCGTCTTCCTCTTTGGCTGCATCATCGCATTTGCCACGGGCACCTCCTGGGGAACCATGACCATCCTGACCCCCATTGCCATTCCCCTGGCCTATAAACTCACCGGCGATCCCATGACCGCCCTCATGATTTCCGGCGTGGTCTTCTCCGGCGCCATCTTCGGGGACCATTGTTCCCCCATTTCCGATACCACGGTGCTGTCGTCCATCTTTTCCGGGGCCGACCACATGGACCATGTGTCCACCCAGATTCCCTATGCCCTGACCTGTGCATCGGTCACCAGCATTCTCTATCTGGTTTACGGCTTCATGGGTGTGAATCCCTTCCTCCTCATCGGGGTGGGGGTACTTTCCCTCCTGGGTCTGGTCTTCTTCCTGTCCAAACGATGGACATGATGAGGTTCTGATCTAAAGCCGATCCCCATGCGCAAAAGGGCCGGTGCCCGGGCAGTTCGCCCGGGCACCGGCCCTTTGTATTTTGCCGGAACGGCCCCGGCCGGAGGAGATCAGACCTGAAACTGGGCCACCAGCCGGTTGAGGTCCCGGGCCATGTCCGAGAGTTCCCGGGCCTGGTCGCTGACGGTGCGGCTGCCCGCATTGGTCTCATCGGCGGCGTGGCTCACCTCGGAGACATTCTGGCTCACCTCGGAGGTCACACTGGTGATCTGGCTGATATTGGTGTTGACCTCCTCCACCCGGGAGGCGGCGTGGTGGACGTTGGAGGAGATTTCCCGTGTGGTGGAAAATTGTTCGGACACGGCCGTGGAGACCACGGAAACCACGGCATCGATTTCATTGATCACCTTGACAATGGCCTGGATGGTCCGGGTGGCGTTGGCCGTGATGTCCTGGATACTGGAGATTTTTTCATTGATGTCCGAGGTGGCATCTGAGGTTTGCTGGGCCAGGACCTTGATTTCCGAAGCCACCACGGCAAATCCCTTGCCCGCCTCTCCGGCCCGGGCCGCCTCAATGGTGGCATTGAGGGCCAGGAGGTCGGTCTGCTCGGAAATGGCCGAGATGGTGGAGGTCACATCGTTGATCTCCAGGGCCGCATGGTTGAGGTTGCGGATTTCTTCGCTCACCTTCCGGGCCTCTTCCACGGCGGACTTGGTGATGGCATTTCCCCGGGTGGTGTGCTCGGAGATTTCCTTGATGGTGGCACTCATTTCTTCGGTGGCATCCACAATGGTCTGGATATTGGTCGTGGTTTGCTCCGTGGCCTGGGCCACCCCCACCATGTTCACGTTCATCTCCTCGGTGGCCGCGGCCACGGTGTTGGCCTTTTCCGAGGTCTGCACCGATTCCCCCAGCATTTTTTGTGAAATGGAGGACAATTCCGAGGAAGAACCGTCCAGGGCGGAGATGATGCCGGTCATCTTTCCGATGAGGGCATTGAGTTTGGTGATCAAATGGTTGTAATTGGCCGCGATCATGCCGAATTCATCCCGGGCGTTGGATTCGATGACCGCGGTGAGATCCCCGTCCACGGCCCGGGAAAAGGCCTCCCGGATCATGCTGACCCGTTTCCGGATATCCGTGGAAATCAGGGTGGCAATGAGGACGGAAAATATAAGCAGGGTCACCAGGAGGACCATGAGTTGGCGGGATTCCTTGAGGCTTTTATCGTGCATGGTGACCAGGGCGTTGTCCAGGGCGTTTTTCCGGGCCACCAGCAGGCCGTCCATGGCCGTGGTCAGCCGTTCCGCCGTGGTGTCGAATTGGGCCATCATCAGGTTGCCCGCTTCTGGGCCGCCGTCGATGTATGCCTGGGCCATGGTTTTTCCCATGTCGTAGTAAGCATTGAGGTGGTCCCGGGTCTGGGCCAGGTTCTGGGCCGCCTGGGTGAGGCCCTGGTCCCGGGCCCGCTTCAGGTTCGTCTTCAGCAGGGCACTGGCCTGGAGGTAATATTTTTCCGCCTCGGCAAATCCATCGTCGTAACCCGGTGCAGCCCGGGTGGCAGAGATGTCGGTGAGCCATTGCTGGATCTGGATGATGTGGGTCCGGATTTCGATGAACTCGATGGTCTGGGGATAGATTTCATCCTTTACATGGTTGATGCTGGCCTGGGTGTTTCTATTGGATTGAAAGGACAGGTAACCCTCCAGGGCCAGGAGGACACAGATCAGCCCAAAGGCGGCGGCCAGTTTTTTACCAATGGAAACATGGTTTAAAAAATTGAGTTTCGGCATGGTTTCTCCCTGGGATCGTGATGTGGAATTATGGCATCCGTCCCCTTGGATAGGGGGCTGGGAGGGGAGGGGGGACAGAGCCGTGGATAATTCCAAAATACCATAATTATCGGTAACATCAAGGTTGGATGTTACGTTGTGGTACCTGGTCGATTTGAAATGGATATCCGGTCCGGTTGTTTCCGGGGCTGGATTTGTCTGACCGGCTTAGATTGTTTTGACTTTGATGGGTCTGTCCGGTGGGCATTTCCCCGGGATCAGAGGCGGATGACCACGCAGCCCCCCCGGCCGTACCCAAAGCCCCGGAA
>JAKSBM010000024.1 GCA_022361135.1 Desulfobacterales bacterium
CACCCCGGTCAATTCCGCCGGTTCCGAAGAGGTGACAGAATCGGCGCCGGTCTCCTCCAGAAGGCGATAATTCAGATTGATGATCCGCTCCCATTCCTGGAGATAGGAATTGTCCCCGGCCGCGGCCAAAAACCCGTTGCCGACGATTTCCCGCTGGGTAATCCCGGCGTAAATGGTACCCGGGGCCACCCGAAATTCACCCAGGGAGGCATAGAGTCTATCCCTGGGAATCTGTTTCAAATGGGCTTTGAACTCCTCCAGCTTGGCCACAACTCTGGCATCGTGTCTCACCGCATCTAAAATAATCTTTTCATAATCCGAATACCCGGGCGTTCCCCCGTCCGTGGGATGGGCCCTGGCATTCCGGGCGGGCATGGAGTTTTTTCCCCAGGTCTCCAGAACCATCTGGGACACCATGTTCTGGAAGAGACGCTGGCTTTCCTCAATGCTGCGGTTCCGGACCTCGCTGGTGAGTTGGCTGATGGGTTTATCCTTGGCTATGTTGGAGAGTCGAGCGGCGGCAAACCGGGTTTTCAAACTACTGAGTTTGGTCTGCCATCCCGAGAATACCCCCTCGTCAATTTTAGGCAAAAGATCGACATCCACATAAATTCCCCCCTTGGATTGGAGGACGCGGATCCGGGCCAGATCCGATGCCGCTGCCAGATTTCCGCGCAGGGCCAGTTCCTGGAGGTAGTGTTCCCTGAAACTGTCATTGGCCTTCCAAACTTCGGACACTGACTTTAATTCCACACTGCCCACGCCATGGAGTTTTTCCAGATAGGCAATGCCCTCCTGGTAACTCTCTAAATTATTGAGCCGGACCTGCTCCAGGGCTGCCGGGTCCATGCCGAGGCGGGCAGCCATGAAATCGGCGGCGGCTTCATCATAGGTGGCACCGTTGGCGATACCCCGACGAATGTGAGTTTCGGCCTCGTTCTGCAACTCGATAACCTTTTGACTGATGCGTTTCTGGTTGGCCGAGGCCGGCAGGGTGGGATCGGACTCAATACCATAGGCCCGATTCTTAATCTGGCGGGAAAGTTCATAGGACAAGACCGCCTCTTCGTCGTACCACAGGGAGACGGAATATTCGGGGTTTTTCTCCATCCAAGCATCAATGTATTCCACTTGAATTTGCCCCAATTTTCCCAGCCAGAGGAAGTGCAGCTCCTCGGGCACCACGTCCATGGTGGCGGTGCGTTCCCGGTCCAGGAAGTTGTAATACTTCTGGATGGCCGGTTTATCCGAGTTAAGAAATTGTACCTTTGGGGCATGATAGAGCTCGCTCACCTTGTTTCGAAGCTGGGAGATTCGATAAAATTCCGCAGCAGGACTATCCGGCCGGGCCCGCTCGTATTCCCTGACGCTGTCCCTAAGGCTGGTGTATTCATCGGTTAATTTTATCGGACCGCCAAGGCTCCGACTCCAGACATCCACGGAAAGCAGGGAGATCTCTTCGGGAAACCTTCCCCCACGGCTGTTTTCGCGGACAATGACATCGGATCGCTCCCCCAGGCCCTTGGCCAAATCCTTCCCCCAGCCTCTGCTTTCCAGGCCGGTGTTACGCAGGGTCTGTTTCAGGGCATCCAGGGCCAGGTATTCATCGGCATCGCCGTCTCCACGGAGGCCTTCGTAGTATCCCAAGGCATCCCGGATCTGGCTGACGCCATCGGCCCGGCTTTGGGCGGGGGGCAACCCATCCATGGTGATGTCAAAAACGATGATGCTGGGAATTCCCTTCCAGACCAGGTCGGAAGCTGGGATTTCCCCCCAGATGGCGCGTTGGGCGTCATGGGTGGAGTCGCTGATTTCATCAACCACAGTATCTTCATAATCGGAATCCCCGGCAACCGCATCACTGGCCAAATCTGTTAAAGTATCCAATGCCAGATAAGTCTCCACCATGGTTTTGGGAGGATTGTTGTGAAAGTCGAAAATCCGATCCCGGATGGCCTGGAGCTCGGGATCCATCAAAAGAATGGAAAGGTCTTCCCCGGTGGCGGAGATCATTCCCTGGTCAAACTCCGCCAGGGTGGGAACGGGCCGTGCCGCATTGGCCGTATAGGGTTCCACCTCGCTTCGCAGGGCGCCCATGCGGGTGCCGCTTTCCCCCATGAGGCGCTCCCACACCCCATGGTCATCGTCACTGAACAGCCCGGAGTTCCGACTCAACTGCCGACGCAACCGTTCCAAAAGCATGTATCGGTGGTCACCGGCCCCGGCGTCCTCGATTTCCAGGACCAGGGAACGGATGGTGTTCAGGCTGTTCCGTCCGGCACCGCCCGGTGCCAGGCCCATGGGGATCTCGGCGCGCAGGGCCGCATCCAGGGCCGGCAGGGTCATGATATTGTCGGACAACACCGTATCCCCCAGGGCGGTGAGGATTTCGCCCTGGACATTGTAGACCTGGAGATCAATGGCGCCCAGCAGATTGATG
>JAKSBM010000094.1 GCA_022361135.1 Desulfobacterales bacterium
CTCTGCGACCATATGGAAATCACCGGTTTCTACAGTGACGGAGGCTTTGCCCCCCAGATCCTGGTGCCCGAAGCCAGCCTCATTCCCATGCCCGAAAACCTGGATCCCCATATTGCCTGTTTTGGCGAACCCGTGGGCTGCGTCATCAATGCCTTTGAAAAGATGCCCCTGTCCCCCGGAAAAAAGCTTCTCATTTACGGGGGCGGTACCATGGGGCTCATTGCAGCGGTCTACGGCCGCCACCTGGGACTTTTGCCCCTGATCCTGGAAAAGGATGCCGCCAAAATTCGGAAGATCACCCCCATCCTGGAGGCCCTGGATCTTCCCTGCGTCCAGGAGACCCGGGAAAGCCACTTCCCCCTGGTCATCAATGCCTGTGGCGATTACATTGCCTTTTGCCAGGCCATCACCAAGGTGGACAAGGGCGGCCATCTATCCTTTTTCTCGGGCATCAGCAAGAACGAAACCCTGGAAACCAATTTGGTCAACCTCCTCCATTACAAGGAAGTCGGCCTCAGCGGGGCCTACGGCATGAAAAAGTCGGACATGGAAAAGGCCCTCCCTTTCCTGGCCTCCCATTCCAGGGAATTGTCATTGCTGGTGGAGGAGATTGTCCCCCTGGAAAAGGCACCGGAGCTGCTCCCCCGGGTGCTCACCGGGCAGCAGCTCAAGTATATCCTGGATTTCACCGGTACCCCTTGCACCGTCCCGGCCCCGGAAACTGCCCTCCCGGAATCGTCCTCCAAGGCGTTTCACACAAAACGGGATGATCCCTTTGACGAGGCCCCGGCCCTCGGCTCTGTTTTGGAAGGCATCCAGCCTCTGGATCCGGATATGGTTGCCCTGGCCCAGGCAAAGATGGATGACAAAAGCAAACCCCTGGGTGCCCTGGGTAAATTGGAACCCCTGGCCGTACGCCTGGCCATGATCAGGGGAACCCTCAACCCCAGTATCCCCACCAAGGCCCTCCTGGTCTTTGCCGGGGACCACGGGGTCACCGAAGAAGGGGTCTCGGCCTTTCCCTCGGAGGTCACCGGCCAGATGGTGGAAAACTTCCTCAACGGCGGGGCGGCCATCAATGTCCTCTGCCGTCACCACGGCATCGCCATGAAGGTGGTGGACATGGGGGTGAAAAAAGAATTCTCCCCCCATCCCATGCTCATCCGTTCCAAGGTGGCACCGGGCAGCCGGAACATGGCCCTGGAACCGGCCATGACCCGTGACCAGGCCATCCAGGCATTGCAAGCCGGTATGGACGCCTTTTTCAGCCTCAACGAAAATGCACCCGTCCACATCCTGGGGCTGGGGGAAATGGGCATCGGCAACACCACTTCGGCCACGGCCA
>JAKSBM010000450.1 GCA_022361135.1 Desulfobacterales bacterium
CATGAACGACCTGTCCGGCAAGCAACTCTCATTTGATGCCACAGGTTGGATCGTTGGTTCCTCAATCGGGCTTACATTGCTGGTCGGTTTACTGTCGGGATGTTATCCCGCATTTTTTGTATCGTCATTTCAGCCCATAGCTGCGTTAAAAGGTATTTTAAAATTTCGCTCGTCAGCAGTCCTTATGAGACGCACCCTGGTTGTTTTCCAGTTCCAGAGTAAAATCGCCGGTGACGCCCAGCAGATTTTTCATTTTCAGCCCTTCAAGGATCTGGACCTTGTCCGAGGCCATGACGTCCTGGATCATTTTTTTAATCCGGTCGTACTGGCCGTATTCACCGGGATAGGCATCGCGAACCTTGGCCATGATGGCTTCGGGGTCGGCATTTTCCACGGGGATGATACATTCAATATTGGACTTCATCAATTTCTGGGCCGTGGGGAATGCACCAATGCCCTCCCCCACCAGGGCCACGGGGCCGTCCACTTCCACGGTGTAGTTTTCCGTGGGAACCAGGACCTGCATTTCGGCAATGGCCGCCTTGATGAGTTTTTCAGATTTACGGGTTTTTTCCTCCATGGTGGACAGGGAAACCTTGGCCACATGGTTCTTCAGGTTAACCATGTCGATCATGCCCTTGAACAGCCCCTGGGCTTCCAGGGCACTTTCAAATTTCTTCAGCATGATCCGGCCGTCGCAGCCGGCCACAACAATGCGGTTCAGGCCCTTGTCATCGACCTGGCCCTGGATGTGGTCCAGGCCGGGCTTCAAGCAAGGACTGGGAAGGATTTCAACCAGGTCGGCATGGCCTTCCAGGCTGGCTTTCAAGAGGTCCAGATCAATCTGGGACTGGATCTCGTCCCCGCATTTACACAAAAATACGCCGGTTTTGGCAGGTGAATTCATCTTTGTCTCCTCTTTTTAAGCCAACTGGGCCAGGCTTGTTTTGGGTTGCATGCGCACGGAATCAAAGAGATCCTTCATGGCATCGGTGGGACAGACCGTGAGACAGGAACCACAGGACACACAGGTATCCACGGGCTGCATAAAGGGCGCCCCCACTTTCTTGTGAACACCACGGTCCACAATGGAAATGGCGGAAACACCCACCACTTCATCACAGACCCGCTGGCACAGGCCACAGATCAGGCATTTCTGGGCCGGATCATGGATCTGGAACCGGGTGGTGTCCACCCCATGCTTCTGGGCCAATTCACGGATTTCCGGGGCAGCCGGACAGGAGGCCAACAACATTTCCAGGATCCAGCGTCTCACATTGTGAACCTTGGGGGTTTCGGTGTAGATGTTCAAACCTTCCTTCACGGGAAAGATGCAGGAGGCCACCAGTTTGGACCAGTCCCCTTCCCGCATTTCCACCATGCACAGCCGGCAGGCTCCCGAGGGTTCCACCGCGGGATGGTGGCAGAGGGTTGGGATGTCAATGCCGTATTCACGGGCTGTTTCCAGAACGGTCCAGCCTTCTTTTGCTTCCACATCTTGATCGTTAATTCTGAATTTAATCACGGCAACCTCCCTTATGCGATCCGGACTGCATCGAACTTGCAGGATTCTTTACAGATACCGCAGCGGATACAGAGTTCGGCATTAATGGTATGGGGCTCTTTCTTTTCCCCGTCAATACAACCCAGCGGACATTTTCTGGCACAGGCGCCACAGCCCACGCAATTTTCTCCATCGATTTCAAATTCGATGAGGGATTTGCAGACCCCGGCCGGACATTTTTTGTCTTCCACATGGGCCAGGTACTCGTCCTTGAAGTAACGGATGGTGGTCAATACCGGGTTGGGGGCGGAGGAACCCAGGGCGCAGAGGGCGCCGTCCTGGATAGCTTCGGACAAAGAGACCAAATCGTCGATATCCTTGGCCGTTCCCTTGCCCTCGGAGAATCCGTCCAGGATTTCCCGCATGCGGGAGAGACCATAACGACAGGGCATGCACTTGCCGCAGGATTCCTCTTCCAGGAACCGCAAAAAGTAACGGGCCAAATCC
>JAKSBM010000116.1 GCA_022361135.1 Desulfobacterales bacterium
GCACAGTTAAAAATGATGGGTTATAACCGGGATAAATGGAACAAGCCCATTGAAACAGAAACCCCAACGATTCTCAAAAATATGATCTCAAGATGGAAGAGGTTCGAGATTAATCTGTAGGGCCATCCATTGGGACTCTAAAACCAACCCAATGGAAACCGTATTAAAAATAACACCATGGAACCCATCTGTTTTTTCATAACATCCAATCATTAACCAGGGGAGAGACCAATGAAAGCCCTTATCTACAACACCTTTGGAAAACCCGATGTTCTGGAATGGAAAACCGACTGGCCCGATCCCGTACCCGGGCCAAAGGCCATGAAAATCAAAGTGGCTGCAGGAAGTGTAAATCCAAAGGATGTGCTCCTTAGGAAGGGCAAATTCAGCAAAACCCTGGCCCGCACCCCACTGCCCAGAATATCGGGCATGGACATTGCCGGAGAAGTGGTGGAAGTCGGCACCCATGTCACCCATTTCAAGGTGGGAGACCCCATCTTCGGCATGACCAATGAATTCAGCGGCGGCCTCCATTCCCAATATGCCCTTTTGGATGAAAACGAAGCCAACCTGGTGCCCAAGGGGATTTCATTGGAGGATGCAGCCGCCGTTCCCCTGAGTGCCCAGACCGCCCTCCAGGCCCTCCGTGATCTATGTGGATTGGAACCAGATCAGCGCATTCTAATCAATGGGGCCAGTGGCGGGGTGGGCCATTTTGCCATCCAGATCGCCAAAACCATGGGAGCGGAAGTCCATGCCGTCTGCGGTGCCCATCACCGGGACTTTGTCCAATCCATGGGTGCCGACCACATCCACCACTACGAAACCCATGCCCCCACATCCATCAAAGTCCGATTCCATGCCGTATTTGACGTATTTGGAAATTTGAACCGCCGGATGATGAAAAACCAACTCAAGCCCGGGGCAATATTCGTATCCACCGTCCCCAGGGCCGCCACCTTGATGGCGGAATTTCGGGCAAGGGTGGGGCTGGGAAAAACAAGCCGCCTGGTGGAGGTTCAATCCCGCAGGAAAGATCTGGAACAAATCGGCCAATGGATGGCCCAGGGGCAGCTTAGCCCCCACATCCATAGGATCTATCCCCCGGAACAGGCCCGGGAGGCCCACAGACAGATGGAAACCAAACACACCACAGGGAAAATCATCCTTTCCTTTCTCCGGGAAAATGTGGAAGCCGTATAAAATAAAAAGCCCCTGTTAAACACAACGGCTTAACAGGGGCCATATTCCGTCCAAATGGACAAAATTTATTTATTAATTACAATGCATTGAGAACCAGGGTAATGGGACGATCCTCTTCGGTCTGCCCCTGGAATCCCACCGGAGCCGGTTTACGGTAGGAATCTTCTCCGGGCCGTGCCCCCACCCATTCTTCCCTGAGGGCCTTGAATGCCTTGAACGCATTCCCCTCAAGGTCCACCACGGCCTTTTCAATGACAAGGGCCAATTTCCCGTTCCGCTCCTCCAGGTGCATGAGCCGGGCAATGGGAATTCCCAAGGGTTCCCATTGTGCAAAGCCCTTTTCCAGATTCTTGATCACGGCCATCTGCCCGGTGGCCCCATTGGCCATGAGATGGAAGGCGGTCAAGCCCAGGTTATAGGTATAGGTGCAGTCAAAGAGGGTGGGTTCCCCTCCCCGGCCGTCATAACCGTAGAAATGGGTCTGGGTCCTGAAGTTGGGGACGGATTTTAGAAACATTCCCTTTACACCGGGAGCAATTTCCTGTGCTTCGGCCATGAGGCCGGC
>JAKSBM010000204.1 GCA_022361135.1 Desulfobacterales bacterium
CTGGCCCTCTGCTGCACCCATTTTGGATACCGCAGGGAATTATTTATCCAGGCCATGGAAGCGGTAACCCAAGCCCGGGTCCACATCCTTAATCCCAACGAGGCCATGTCCCAAAACGCCCTGGCCCCGTATAAAAGCCGGGACATGGGAAACGCCCCGGAAATCATGGAATTAAACATCGTCTCCCGGGTTCCCTGGGAGGATGCCCGGATCCAGGCCTATGAAAAATTATTTGCCTCCCGCTCCCCCCGGGTGGTCCAGGCATTGAAAAATTATGAGTTAACCCCGGATTTATTCCCATTGTAATTGCAAGGAAAGGAAATCAGAATGAAACGCATTTTATTGATCACAGGCCCTGCTGGAGATGCCCATGGCTGGGGAGACCTTTCGGTCACGGAAAGTGTCTGTCAGGCCATCAAAGACAATGGATACCACTGCGAAATCGCCTTTGTGGAATCCATGGATGCCTTTTACAAGGAGCTGGAAGACCGGGAATACGACATGGTATGGTCCGCCCTCTACCATATTTCGGAAAAATCGGAAACCATTGGCCTGGCCGACGGCGAGGAGTGGCTGGCCGACATCTTTGACGAACGGGGTATCCCCTACATCGGCCCCAATGCCGACACCATGAAGACCCTGATCCAGAAAACCGCCACCCACCATCTTCTGGCCGCCAAAAATGTATCCGTTCCCTTCCACTACCAGATTGCCCGGGGGGAAGAATTGCCGGAGATTCCCTTTCCCGCCTTTGTCAAACCCAGCAATGAATCCCGCTCCATGGGCATCAATGACAACAGTGTCGTCCACAACCGGGAGGAACTCACGGCCCAGGTGGCATGGATCCACGAAACCTTTGACCAGCCCGCCCTGGTGGAGGAATATCTCCCCGGCCAGGAATACACCGTCCTCATGCTGGGGAATGGGGAACATCAAATCTTCCTGCCCGGACGGGTGGAAGTGGATCCGGAACTCTTTGGAAAATATCCCATACTAAGAGCCGATCTACGGGGGGTGGGGGTAACCAAAATCAAGGCCACCAACAAAACCACGGATGCGGCCATTGCCCTGTGCAAGGAAGCCATGGATGCCCTGGACTGCCTGGACCATGTCCGGGCCGACATGCGCATGTCCGAATCCGGCGAGTTGAAAATCATTGAGGTGAACGGCATCCCCGGCCTCAAGCCCATCAAAAGCTGGAGCCCCCAGCTATACACCCTCCACCACCCCTCCGAAGAAGGGGAAATGGAAGACTACAACCGGCTCATGGGCCACATTGTGAAATCCGCCCTGGCCCGGTACAA
>JAKSBM010000001.1 GCA_022361135.1 Desulfobacterales bacterium
ACTCAAGGGCACGGAATTCCTCAGGGATGCGGCCCTGGGCAAGGCAGATAAACTCTCCGGCAAGGTCATTGTCATCGGCGGCGGCAACGTGGCCGTGGACGTGGCTCTCACCGCCCGCCGCCTGGGCTCCGACGACGTCACCATGGTCTGCCTGGAAAAACGGGATGAAATGCCGGCCTGGGATTACGAAATTGAAGAGGCCCTGGAGGAAAAGGTCAAGATCGTCAATTCCCTGGGCCCCCTGCGTTTCTATGGAGACGACCAGGGCCGGGTCAACGAGGTGGCCTTCCAGGAATGTACGGCCGTTTTTGATGAAAACGGCCGGTTTGCCCCCCAGTATGACGACTGCAAACTCACCTCCTACGAAACCGCCACCGTCATCGTGGCCATCGGTCAGATGGGGGAAACCGGGTACGCGGAAAAGGAAGGCATTGCACTGACCGCCCCGGGGGGATTTGAAGCCGATCCCGTCACCCTCCAGACCCCCATCGATTGGGTCTTTGCCGGGGGCGACGCCTTCTACGGTCCCAAATCCGTGGTGGATGCCATTGCCAGCGGTAAGACCGCTGCGGAAAGCATTGACCGGTTTATTAACGGGGAAGATTTGACCCTGGACCGGGAAAAGAACTATGAATTTGAAAAACCGGAGATCACCGATGTTCCGGTCATGGAACGGGTGGAACCCGAGAAGATTACCGTGGACCAGCGGGAGGGAAATTTCAAGGAAGTGACCCTGTCCCTGGCCCGGGAGGCCATTGAGCGGGAAGCGGCACGTTGCCTGTCCTGCGGTATCTGCTCCGAGTGTTACCAATGCGTGGAGGCCTGCCTGGCCGGTGCCATTGAGCATGAGCAGCAACCGGAAATCCGGGATATTCCCGTGGGGTCGGTGATCATGACCACGGGGGCGGAAACCTTTGATCCCTCGGGCCTGGACGATACCTATATGTACCATCGGTCCCAGAATGTCATGACCTCCCTGGAGTTTGAGCGAATTCTCTCCGCCGGCGGTCCCACCATGGGCCATCTGGTCCGTCCCTCGGATGAAAAGGAGCCGGAAAAGATTGCCTGGCTCCAGTGCATCGGTTCCCGGGATACCAACCGCTGCGGCAATGGGTACTGCTCTTCGGTCTGCTGCATGTACGCCATCAAGGACGCCATGATCGCCAAGGAACATTCCGAGCTGGAATTGGATGCGGCCATATTCAATATGGACATGCGGACCTTTGGCAAGGATTATGAAAAATACTACAACCGGGCCGCGGAGCAGGAAGGGGTTCGGTTTGTGAAGTCCCGGATCCACTCGGTGGTGGAGGAGCCGGGTACGGACAATCTCATTCTGAAATATGCCGATGAAAACGGGCAGATGCAGGAAGAGGTTTTTGACATGGTCATCCTTTCCGTGGGGCTCACCATTCCCAAGGAAAGCGTGGATCTGGCCCAGCGCATGGGCGTTGACCTGGACCCGTACAACTTTGTGAAAACCCATACCTTCAATCCCCTGGAAACCAGCCGCCCCGGAGTCTATGTTTCCGGCACCTTCCAGGGACCCAAGGATATTCCCTCTTCGGTCACCGAAGCGTCGGGTTCCGCCGGTGCCGCCGGTGTTCATCTGGCCCCGGCCCGTCATACCTTGACCAAGACCGTGTCCATGCCCGAGGAACGGGATGTGTTGGGCGAGGATCCCCGGGTGGGGGTCTTTGTCTGTAAATGCGGCATCAACATCGCCGGGGTCATCGATGTGGAAGAGGTGGAGGCCTATGCCAAAAATCTTCCCAACGTGGTCTACACCGGTGAAAACCTCTTTACCTGTTCCCAGGATTCCCAGGAATCCATCAAGGAACTCATTGACGAACATCAGCTCAACCGGGTGGTGGTGGCCTCCTGTACCCCCAAGACCCACGAGGGCATCTTCATGGACACCCTGGAAGAGGCCGGGTTGAACAAGTATCTCTTTGAGATGGCCAATATCCGGAACCAGGATTCCTGGATGCATTTCCATAGGCCGGAACAGGCCACGGAAAAGGCCAAGGATCTCATCCGAATGGCCGTGGCCCGGGTTTCGGTTCTGGGTCCCCTCCACGATAAAAAGATTTCCATCATTGACAAGGCCCTGGTGGTGGGCGGCGGCATCGCCGGCATGACAGCGGCCAAGGGATTGGCCGACCAGGGATTCCAGGTCACCCTGGTGGAAAAGGAAGATGCATTGGGCGGCATGGGCAAGCGGCTCCACCACACCCTGGAAGGGGATAATATCCAGGCCTTTGTGTCGGACCTGGTGGAAAAGGTGGAAGCCCACGGCAAGATCGATGTCCTGAAACAGGGCTTGATCACCGATTTTGGCGGATACAAGGGCAATTTCACCACCGAGGTTCTGGTGGGGGATTCCATGAAGGCCAAAAAGATCGACCATGGGGTCATGATCGTGGCCACGGGCGGCACCGAATACCAGCCCACGGAATTCCTTTACCCCGAATCCGACCAGGTGGTCACCCAGGTGGAATTGGCGGACATGATGGCCCAGGGCAAGGTGGATGCACCGGACCGGGTGATCATGATCCAGTGTGTGGGCTCCCGGAACGAAGAAAATCCCAATTGTTCCCGGGTCTGCTGCCAGGCGGCCGTGAAAAATGCCATTGCCCTGAAAAAGGCCAATCCGGACACCGATGTATTTATCCTTTACCGGGACATGCGCACCTACGCCCTGATGGAGGATTATTATACCCAGGCCCGGAACATGGGGGTGATTTTCTCCCGGTTCAGCCAGGATAATCCACCCCAGGTGGCCCAGGCCCAGGACGGTAAGGTTAGCGTCACATTCACCGACCATGTGCTGGGGCAGAAGGTGGAAGCCCAAGCCGACCTGGTGGCCCTGTCCGCAGGGGTCCGGGCATCGGATACCGAGGAACTCTCCACCATCATCAAGACCCAGCGCAACCCCGAAGGCTTTTTCATGGAAGCCCATGTGAAGCTGAGGCCGGTGGATGCGGCCACGGAAGGGGTTTTCATCTGTGGCACGGCCCACGGGCCCAAGCTCATCACCGAGACCGTGGCCCAGGCCATGGCCGCCGCCTCCCGGGCCACCACATTCCTGGCCCAGGAATTTTTGACCCTTTCCGCGGTCACCGCCGAGGTGAACCAGGTCAATTGCGCATCCTGCCTGGTCTGTGTCCGTTCCTGTCCCTACAACGTGCCTGTG
>JAKSBM010000944.1 GCA_022361135.1 Desulfobacterales bacterium
TAGTGACGGGAACGGACAAAGGTGGAACCGTTTTTATGGGCAAAGAGGACCAGGCGGATGGGGGAGTCATAGGCAAAGAGGTCCATGGCAATGGGGGCCAGGACAAAGGCACAATCGATCTCGCCGGATTCAAGTCCTTCCTGTATGGGGTTCCATCCCGCCTTGAGGGAGGTGGTCAGGTCAAAATGTTTTGGGGTGACTTCGCCGCTTTCAATGCGGTGGCGGAGGGCTCCCAGGGCCAGATGGTCGGTGATCTGGATATGGGCCACGTTGAGCTCCACCCGTCCCCCGACAATGCTTCTTTTCCGGGGGGTGGAAACGGTGGTTCCGGTATCCCCGGCAAATGCCTTTTCAATGGCCTTGCTGATCTGACCTTCGTCAAATGGCTTGGGAACATGTCCGCTGCCGCCGGCATCCATGATGGCAATCTGCTGGGCCTTGTCCGATTGGGCCGTTGCCATGATAAAGGGCAGCTCTTTGTATTCATCCATCTGTCGGAGTGCCTGGAGGAATTCCAGTCCGTCCATCTGGGGCATGTTCCAGTCACTGATGACCAGGTCGGGTTTCTCGGTTTTGACCTTTTCCAGTCCGTCTGCTCCGTTGATGGCCATGACAAGGTTTGTGAATCCGGCTTTGGCCAGGATCTGCTTGAACATTATGCGCATGGTACCGGAATCATCTGCCACAACGATTTTGATATTGGGATTCACTGCCATCAGAACACTCCTTACATTCTAAATTTGATAATTATTTGAAAATATAGATTTATTCGTTCCATGACCATGGAAATGACTGTTGGAATAATTGGAAAAAACGATCCAGGCTGAAGCCCAGGATTCCGATGGCAATTACCATTGCCATGAGTTTGTCATATTCCATGGTATCACGGGCATCGTTGATCAGATAACCAAGCCCGCTTGACACACCAAGAAATTCCGCCGGAACAAGGATGATCCAGGCCACGCCCAGGGCCAGCCTCAGACTGGTGAGCATATGGGGAACTGCGGCCGGGATGACAATGGTCCGGATAAGTTGAAGGTTACCAGCACCCTGATTTAATGCCATCTTCAACCATTGGGGATTAATGGAGAGAACCCCGATGGCTGTATTGAGTATTATAGGGCATATGGTCGCCATTACAATTAAAAAATACACCGCCGATTCAAAGCTGCTAAAGAGGAGCAGGGCGATGGGCATCCAGGATAAGGGACTGATCATACGCACAAATTGAATGGCGGAATAGGATAGTCCCCTGAGCTTGGGATAAAAGCCCACAAGGATGCCCAGGGGGAAGCCCAGGAGGGCGGCCAGGCTGATACCGATTAATACCCGCCTCAAGCTGGCCCCAACGGAAATCCAGAAACCGCTGTCCTGTGAAGCCGCCCACAGGGCCTTAAGGGTGGGCAGGGGCATGAAATCTCTGAAGTGAGCATATTCCGGCCGGGAAAAAAAGAAAAACGAGGCGGCCATCCATAGGCCGGCAAAGAGGAACAACCCCACAACTTCATAGGCCACACTGAACTCGGTTTCTCCGAAAACGGTATCCAGTCCGTTTTTTCCGGCTTTCCGGTATATGAATCGATTAATTGATCTCAATGATTTCTTCCCGTTTAAATTGCTGGGATGGGGTACAATCGCAAAAGGCCGACATGCCCACGGTTTCCTCAAGGGCCTTTTTCACGAATCGGGTATCCACCAGCCGCCTTACGGCCTTGCCCGTATCCAGTTTTCTTAAAAATTCTTTATCCCCCTGCATCCGGGTCCGTTGCATCTGATCCATGATGAACCGGGTGGCGGACGGGTAGGGATAGGGTTGGAAATCAATCCGGGGAATCCGCCATTGGGGATGCTTGAGTTCTTTGGGATTGGCCGGTGCAAAGACCTTTTCCAGCACCTTCCGGGGAACCGGCAGGTAGCCCTTGCCTTCCCGGCTGAGGAGCCGGGCGGTTTCATTGGGGTGTTCCCGGCACCAGGCCTGGGCCCGGACAATGGCGTTCATCCCCTTTTGGACCACCGTGGGCTGGAGGCGGATAAAGGATTCGTGTGCCACGATGACGCAACAGGGATGATTTTTCCAAATGTCCCCGCTGTGGCGCATGATCCGGGCCTTGAATTTGAGTTCGGCCAGGGCGTTGAAGGGGTCGGCCACAATGAAGGCATCTGCCTTTTTCCCCAACAGGGCCGGGGGCATGTCCGGCGGGGGCAGGATGAACAGATTTACCTCATGGGGGGCCAGCTTGGCCGACTGGGGTTTGATCACCGGGGTCAGCCCCATGGTGCGCAGCCCCATCTGCAGAATCATATTGTGCATGGAATACCATGAGGGCACCGCCACCTGTTTGCCCCCCAGGTCGGCAAAGCTTTCAATGCCCGAGTTGCTCCTTACGGTAACGGCGCTGCCATTGATGTGATCCCAGGCCAGGACCTTCACCGGCTGCTTCTGCTTGAATCTCATCCAAATGGGGATGGGAAAGAGCATGTGGGTGAGGTCGAATTTATTGGTGAGAAAGGCTTCGGTCAACACCTTCCAGGATCTCACCATCACCGGCTTTTCAACCTTGAGTCCTTCCTCTTCAAAAAATCCCAGTCCGTGGGCCACCAAAAGGGGGGTGGCATCGGTGATGGGCAGATAGCCCAGGCGCAGGGGGGGCTGACTTGAAAAGGCCCGGCGGGGCAGAATGAGTCCGCTGCATGCTGCGGCGGCCGAGGTCTTAAGGAAATGTCTCCTGGTTACGGGGGCGGATATCCCTGGCTTTTTTTCCATGTTAGATAAGGCTCCTTTTGGCCAGATAGGCATCTTTAAAACAATCCAGTATTCTTTGGCGCAGTTCCTTGAACCGTGCCTGGTTGAGGTCCCGGGGGTAGGCGTCCGGGATCTCGATGAATTCACTGATATTGGTGGGCTGGCCCGCCAGAAGGATGATCTTGTTTCCCATTTTAATGGCTTCGTCAATGTCATGGGTGACAAAGATGGCTGTAAATTTTTCCGAGAGCCAGAGGTTGATCAACTCTTCCTGGATATGGGCCTGGGTAAAGGTGTCCAGGGAGGCAAAGGGTTCATCCAGCAGCAGGGCTTCGGGGTGTCCCACCAGGGCCCGGGCCAGGCAGGTCCGCTGGGCCATGCCCAGGGAGAGCTGGTCCGGCCTTGCATCGGCAAAGGCGGTGAGCCCCATGATCTCGATGAACTGGTTCACCCGGTATTCCAATTCCTCCGTATCCCGTCTCAGCCGACATCCATAGGCCACATTATCCCGGACGGAAAGCCAGGGCAGAAGGGCGGGCTGCTGAAAGAGCATGGAGCGGGAGGGGTGCATCCCTTCCACGGCCCTGCCGTCCTGGAGGATTTTTCCGGAGTCGGCCCTTTCCAGGCCGGCCAGGAGGTTGAGCAGGGTGGTTTTGCCGCAGCCCGATTCCCCCAGAATGATGACAAAATCCCCGGATTCAATGGTGAAGGAAATATCCTTGAGCACCAGATGGGATTTCCGCCGGGATTTGGGGTATTGTTTGGTTAGATTTTTAATCTCTATTTTCAATGGATTGTTCCGATATCGCTTGTTCCGCCCACGAGGTGTCAAGGAATTGGGTTAACGGTATCTTCTGGGGGATCAGTCCCATGTTTTCATTGATATAGGTTTGGATGGCATCCAACTCTTCCGGGTCGGGAATCAGGGATGGGGGCGAAAAACTGACCCGGGATTCCTCCAGGCAGTGCTGGATCCGTTCCCGGGGCTGGTTCAGGAATGCCTGGGCACAAGAGATTTTTACCCCTTCCTCTTCTCCCTCAAGGCGGGCAGCCATGTCCATGAAGTGGGCCAGAAGCCTTGCCACCCCATCCGGATATTGGTCAATGACGGATTGCCGGAGGACAAAGCCGCAGCAGGGATGGTTTTTCCACAGGCTGTCCGTGGGGCAGATCAGGCTGGCATTTCCCGCATCAATGGCCATGCGGCCAAAGGGTTCGGAAACCGTAAACCCGCCAATGTCTCCATCCTGGTCCAGGGCGAGCATTTCCGGCATGAGTGCGGGTACAACATCCTCACACACCACCTGGCTTTCTGGGTCGTCGGCCCGGCCGAAATTGAGTCCGATTGCGGTGAGAAATTGATGGAGCAGCATGGCCTGTACGGACAGGGAAGAGGGGACCAGCATGGATTTGTTAGCCAATTCCGATAATCCCTCCAGGCCGGCATTTTTATTTTTGACAATCAGGCTGCCGGAACGATGGGCCAACATGAGCAGGCGGATGTCCATGCCGCTACTGAAAAGGTCCATGGCCAGCGGAACGGTCATGAATGCACCGTCGATTTTTCCATTCTCCAGATTGTCGCAGATTTGCTCCCATGAGTTTAAAGGCACAGGCTCGGGGATAATATTCTCTAGTAAATTTTTATCTTGATTTAGCTGGAGAGAAGACATGCCCAGGATCAAATGGTCGACAATCTGTAAATGCCCGATACGAATACATGGAGTAGATTCCGCCATGAATATTCAGACCTCCTGGTATTGGTATGTAACAATTACATTGGGAACCATATATTAAAATATTATTACCATAGCACCCCAATGAAGGCAAGTTTATAAGAGTTCCGGCTTGATTAGGAATTGATAATGAGATAAAGTTAGAACTTTAAACCCATGCACCATTTTCTTTGGGTCCCAGCCGTAATAAGATGGGGCGAAGGGCGGGTTGCTTCGGTCATCTTATGAAGTCTGCGGTCCTTAACCTGTAAATCGTATCCATGACATCCCATGCGTAAGGAATATTTATTAAAAGCAGGATATATTTATGTGCCGTCTTTTCCCACGGTGATCTCTACGGTTTTGGGGTCTTCCGTGGCCGTGACCCTTTGCGATCGCAAACGAAACACCGGGGGGATGAATCATTTCCTTTTTCCATCGGCCGGTCCCGATGACAAGGCCACGGCCATATATGGGAATGTGGCCGTGGTTACCCTGATCCGCATGATGCTGGACAATGGTTCCCCGCCGGGGGATTTGGAGGCCCAGATCTTCGGCGGTGCTTACAATCCCGGGGTGTCCCCAAGGGATGTGGGGCGGGACAATCTCATGCTGGCCCGATTGGCCCTGAAACAGCGCGGGATTCGGGTGGTTTCTGAGGATGTGGGCGGCAACCTGGGGCGAAAGGTGATCTATGATACGGCCCAGTGCGAGATCGTCACCCTCAAGGTGGAGCGTCTCCGGGATTCCGATTGGTATCCCTACGAGGATGACTTGCTCAGATAAGGGTGTGCCGGGGCTGTGGGTCAGAGTCTTCCCGAACGGATGATGGCGGCCAAAAGCCAGACCCCCATGACGGCTGCGGCACTGAAGGCCCCGATGCCGATGACCGAAACCCCGAAGAGCAGGGGCGGTGCATTGGAGTGAACCACGATGGCCGACCCCAGAATCAGGGCCGCAATGATGATGGCAAAGGAGATCCGGTTATTGGTGTGATCCTGGGTTTCCACCACCTTGTCCAGCCCCTCCACCCGGATGGTGGCCTTTAGTTTCCCCTCTTTAATCTGTTCCAGAATTTGCCCCGTATCTGCGGGCAGGGATTGCATGAGCCTGTATGAATCCCGGGCCACCCCCATGACTTCTTCGGCAATGCGATTGGGGTTGTAGCGCTTGTATTGGGCCCGGGTTACGTAGGGGACGGCATGGCCCACCATGTTGAACTCCGGATCCAGGCTCCGGGCCACCCCCTCGATGGAGATAAATGCCTTCATCATGAGAAAAAGATCCGGGGGCAGGCGCAAATGGAAACCGGCGCAGATTTCCAAAAATTGGTTGACCATGCGGGCCGTGCGAATCTCCCTGAGGCTCCGGGTGAGATGGATGGAAATGAACTCCGAGATTTCCTTTTCCAGGGCCGCCATGTCCGGCAAACGTTCATATTCACAGATTTCACACAGGAGACGGGCCACCCGGGCAGCTTTGCCCCGGGCCACACCATGGACCATTTCCACGAAAATTTCCCGGGTGGTCTGGTCCACAAATCCGGTCATGCCGAAATCCACGGGACAGATTCGGCTGTCCTTGAGGATGAAGATGTTTCCCGGGTGGGGGTCTGCATGGAAAAATCCATGCTCAAAGACCTGCTTCATGATGAAATCGGCCCCCCGTCGGGTGATGCGCCTGCGGTCCAGGCCGGCGGCGTCTATGGCGTCAATGTCGCTGGCCTTGATTCCGTCGATGAATTCCATGGTCAAAACCCGTTCCGAGGTATGGGCCATGTGAACCCGGGGGATGTGGAGGCTGTGGTCATGCTTGAATTGAAGGCCCATGCGTTCCATGTTTCCGGCCTCCAGGGTATAATCCAACTCCTTTTCCAGGGTTTTGGCAAATTCCTCCACAATGCGAACCGGCTTGAAAAAGGCAATTTCCTGGATATTGTTTTCCATGACCTTGGCCAGGTAATGCATGATTTCCAGGTCGGCCTCAATGGTCCTGCGGATGCCGGGGCGCTGCACCTTCACAGCCACCTCTTCCCCGGTCATGAGCCGGGCACGGTGGACCTGGCCGATGGAGGCGCTGGCAAAGGGGGCGGGCTCAAATTCCTGGAATATCTTTTCCCGGGGAATTCCGAATTCCGATGAGATGATGGCCTCCACCTGGTCAAATTCAAAACCGGGGATTTCATCCTGGAGTTTTGCCAGTTCGGCGGTCAGGGCCACGGGGACCAGATCCGGACGTGAGGAGAGGACCTGCCCCATTTTAATGAAGGTGGGGCCCAGCTCCTCCAGGGCCATGCGGATGCGTTGATTCCGATTGAATTTTTCAAGCTTTTCGCCCTGGGTGGAGGTAAAGGGCATGAGGCGTCGGCCGGACTCGATGAACTGCTCGATGTTCATGGCATCCAGGATATTCTCAAATCCGTACTTGAGGATAATGCCGATGATTTGGCGGTACCGGACAATGTGCCGGTACCGCTGGGTGACTTTACCGATTTTTTTGATACTGAGCATGGAGAACGGCCCGGGTTATACTTTTTCTTCCAATTTCCGGGCCAGTTCATCCATGCGCTTGTTCAGGGCATCCAGGTCTTTGCGTGTGGGTAAATCCAGGCGCTTCATGATTTTTTCAATGGCGGTTTCTATCTTTCCATCCAGATCGGTTTTGGCATTTTCATACCGTTCCCGGCACTGGTTAAGGAATTGTTCCGCCTCTTCCTGGCTCATTTTAGACGTTTCGGCAAATTCCCTTGCCAATTCCTCAATTTCACTTTTAGAGCGCAGGGCCATGCCCACACCGGTTAACAGACTTTTCTTGAAATAATCAAACATGGTGCCCTCCGTGTTGGTCTTACTTGGAACCGAGGGATACCTCCAGAACATCTTCCAGACAGCTGTCTCCCTCTATGATGGCATCCATCTTACCATGGGTTGCCGGTAAAAGGGTATTAATATAAAAGCGGGCCGTCTGCAGGGTGCCTGCGTAGAAGGCAGCATCCTTATTTTTAGCGGCTTTTTTGGCCACATCGTCCGGATTCAGGCTTCCGGCTTTTTTGGCCAGTTTGGGAGCGGCCACAACCGCTCTCCACAGGTGCATCCAGGCAAAGGTGATGTCCCCGACCACTTCCAGGAAGGGATGGGCAAAGGCATAGGCATTGAGGAATTGGTCGGACCGGGAACGCTGGGCCATGTTCTGGGCCAATTCTTCCAGGCGGGCCACGGACTGGGATACTTTTTCTGCCAGGGGTTCCACTCCCTCCACGCCCTTTGCCGATTGGATGGTTGCCTTGATCTGGTCCACAAAATGGGCAAAGGAAGCGCCCTTGTTCATGGAGAGCTTACGGCCCAGAAGGTCCATGGCCTGGATTCCGTTGGTGCCTTCGTAGATCATGAAAATCCGGGAGTCCCGCATGAGCTGTTCCACAGGGTATTCCTGGACGTATCCATAACCGCCGTATACCTGGACGCCGTGGGAACAGACTTCCAGGGCTTTGTCCGTGA
>JAKSBM010000317.1 GCA_022361135.1 Desulfobacterales bacterium
AAGGCTTGGCCTGCGTACAATCAAGAGGTGGTTATAACTATGAATCAAAAGTACTTGATCCCCCTGACAGCTGTTTTTCTGCTTTTTCTAGTGGCATACGCAGGGGCGGGAGCAGGGCTTCAATGGTTCTTCGGGATCGTTTTCCCTTATCTGGCGGTGGTGGCTTTTCTGGTCGGCTTTGTTCTCAAAGTCCTGGATTGGTCCAAATCTGCAGTTCCGTTCAGGATTCCCACAACCTGCGGACAGCAGAAATCTCTGCCCTGGATTAAACAGAATACCATTGACAACCCCGACACATCGACTGGCGTTTTCGTCCGCATGATACTTGAAATTTTTACTTTCAGGTCTCTTTTCAGAAACACCAAGGCAGCATTTCACCGGAATGAGTCCAATCGGCTTTCCTATTCCTGGGAAATTTTTCTCTGGCTGGGCGCCCTGGCCTTTCACTATGCCTTCCTGGTGGTTCTGGTCCGGCATCTGCGGTTCTTCACCAACCCGGTTCCGGATTGCCTCAAGTGGCTGGAATATTTAGATGGTATTGTTCAGCTGGGCCTTCCCGGCCTCTTCCTCTCCGGTGTTGTTCTGCCGGCTGCCGTGCTCTTCCTTCTGGCCCGGCGGATTTTTGACAAAAAGGTCACCTATATTTCCCAGGCTGCCGATTATTTCCCCTTGTTCCTGATCCTGGCCATCGCCGCAACCGGCCTGTCCATGCGTTATTTCACCAAGGTGGACATCGTAGGCATCAAGGAACTGACCATGGGCCTTGTCACATTCAGCCCGGTTCTTCCCGAAGGCGTCAGCGGACTTTTCTATGCCCACGTATTCCTGGTTTCCATTCTCTTTGCCTACTTCCCCATGAGCAAGCTCATGCACATGGGCGGCGTTGTTCTCAGCCCCACCCGGAACATGGCCAACAACACCCGGGCCGTAAGACATGTGAATCCCTGGAACTATGATGTGGAGATCCATACCTATGAACAGTATGAGGATCACTTCAGAGATAAAATGATTGAAGCTGGCCTCCCAGTGGAAAAGAAGGAGTAACAGATGTCTGATATCAAACCGGATGAATTACTAGATAAAATCGACTACGGCACAGAGTCGGGCAACTGGATGGACACCACCAAGTCCGTTCAGATCAGACCCGGCATGTACTGCTACGCAGGCAAACCCGAAAGTCTGGAAACTCTGGGCGCTCCCAATGCACGGGAATGGAACCCCATTGAAGAAGACTGGAAACTGCCGGAGAACTGGCAGCAGATCATCCACGAAGGCATTAAGGAACGTCTGGACAAGTTCAGAACCTTTAAAATCTTCATGGACGTTTGTGTACGTTGCGGCGCCTGCGCCGACAAATGTCACTTCTTCCTGGGCACCGGCGATCCCAAAAACATGCCGGTTCTGCGGGCAGAACTGCTCAGATCCGTATATAGAAACGATTTTACCACCGCCGGTAAAATCCTGCGCAGCATCCCCGGGGGACAACGCCTCAATGGGGCCCGTCCCATGACCATCGATGTATTGAAAGAATG
>JAKSBM010000891.1 GCA_022361135.1 Desulfobacterales bacterium
ACGATGTGACAGATGAAGAATGGCAAGTGATTCAGCCCTACTTGGAAGAAAAAAGAAATGATCCAAGAGGCCGTCCATCAAAGGATCCCCGCATCCCGATATGCCAATGATTCACATCGTACCTGATCATACCGGATAAGATGAATCAGTCAGGCAAGCCACCCACCCCAAGCCTGCACCCAAGGTGTCTCCTCTGCCCGAACCAGCAAGAAATCACCTTCATCCCCTTGAAAATCTTTCATTTTCTGTTATATCTTTCCCGCGCATGGGAAGAGCCCATGGCCAAATTTCACAAAATAGTGTCGCAACACAACCGTCACCTCGTATGATCTGAAATGATCCGGTACCTTCCCAAAAGGCATTACGAACAGAGACGGAAGGGAGATATTTAAAAGAATGGATGACAACCGCCTGATTGATATGGAAACCCGGTTTGCCTATCAGGAAAAACTCATTGCCGATCTAAATGATGTGGTCACGCAACAGCAAAAAGCCATACAGCACCTTGAGGCCGTTACGGAAAAGCTGAGCCAGCAGATCGAAGGCTTTTCAAAGGCCGTGTCCGGAATCGATGCCCCGGCCAATGAAAAACCGCCCCATTATTAAAAATCAACCCCCGGGGAAAACCTGCTTGGCCAACAATCCTGGCTTAAACAGATATCCAGCCACATCACGATGCCCTTTGTTTATATTCCCTCGGTGGTCAGTGGCGGGTCGGGGGAGGCCCTCCAAGGCCGTTGCAAGGCACGCCTTGCCCGAGCCGCCGGAGGGGCTGCCCCGGCCCGCCACGGGTAACTGCCCCCCCACACAAGCACCACCAACCCCAATCACCCCAGCCAGAAAGCTATTCAGCCATTCACAAACAACAGACCCCATAACAAAACAAAAAAAATCCCGGCCCCGGCGTCCCGGGACCAGGATGGACACATGATCCCTAAGATCATGACCTGCACCACCTGGGGGGGAAGGCGGTGCAGAATATGAAATTTAAAGGAGCCGGGCCACCTCATAACCGTCCCAGATCGCATTCATGACATTTTCCGGATTCCGGCAATCCCCAATGGTATAAACGGTTTTCAGGTCACAGGCCAGCTTCCGGGCCAGACCATTGTCGGCCTTCATGCCCAGGGCCAGGACCACCCGGTCGCAGGCCATATCCCGGACCTGATTTTCAGCATCGGTGACCTGGATGCCAGAATCCGTGACCCGACTCACCCGGCACCCCGTGTTCACACAAACCCCATGGAATTTGAGCAAATCCCCGGTCATGAGCTTAACCTGGGTGGGGACATTGGCCCCGCCCACCATGAGGTCGTCCAGCATTTCCACAATGAAAACGTCTACCCCCTGCTGGGCCAGCCAAATGGCGGTTTCGCAGCCGGAAAGGCCGCCGCCGATGACCACGGCCGTCTTGGGTTTGTTTTTTTCAAGGGCCGCCACATTGCCCCGGAGGAGTTCCACCGCCGTGGTGACCTTGTCATCCTCCACCCCGGGGATGGGGGGAACCAGGGGCCGGGCCCCGGTGGCCACAATCACAGCATCGGGGTTTTCCCGGTCAATGTCCCGGCGGGTGATTTCGGAATTCAACACCACCTTTACCCCGACGTCCTCCATCTGTCGGCCATACCAAACCAGAAGACGACGGAGATCCTTTTTAAACTTGGGTACGGCCGCCTGGTTCACGGTGCCGCCCAGGGCAGACGCCCGTTCGTGGAGGGTGACCCGGTGACCCCGCAGGGTTGCCACCCGGGCCGCTTCCATGCCGGCCACGCCCCCGCCCACCACCAGAACATCTTTGACGTCCAAAGCCGGGGTGAGGCGGTAATCCGCCTCCCGGCCCGAGGTGGGGTTCACGGC
>JAKSBM010000815.1 GCA_022361135.1 Desulfobacterales bacterium
CCACCCCGACGAGGTCCTGGACCGGGAGTTCATCCTGGGCCATGTCTGGGGCCTGGACTATCCCGGAACCACCCGGACCCTGGACCAACACATTGCCCAGCTCCGGAAAAAGATCAACCCGTCCAAGGCGGACCAGACCCTCATCGCCACGGTCCACGGCATTGGCTACCGATACCAACCCTGAACGGCCTGATCCCTCCCAATACCCGGATTAATCAAAGCTCAATCCCATCCTCCTCCACATCCTGGATCAGGGCTTCTGCCTCCTTGGACCGCCGACGCTGGAGATAAAAGACCAGGCCAAGCAACCCCAGAGCCGGGAAAAACATGAGCTGCTTGGGGGGCCGGTCGGCCTTCAGCCGGACCCCTGTGATTTCCTGATCAAAATCCATGCCCATTTTTTCGGCTGTGGAGGCAAAGACTAGATTGTCCACATAGATCTTTTCCCCTTCGGTCCTGACTTCGATGCCCATGGCGGCAAGACGTGCATCTCCACCGGCTTCGTCGCCCACGGGCAGCATCACGGATTTACCATAGCCCTTTCCATTGAGATCCTCCCCTTCCACGGAAAGACGGACCATGGTGCCGGGTTCCAACTGTTCAACAATGGCGGACAGGGCCTTGCCCGGATGGGTTTCAAAGGGCGGAAAAAAGGAATCCCAGAAAAAACCAGGCCGAAACAGGGTAAAGGCCACCAAAAGCAGGGCAAGGGTTTCATAAAATCGGCTTTTCACCAGAAAGAACCCCTGGGTGGCCGCAGCAAAGACCAACATGGCAATGACGGCGGCCATGATCACGATGATCAAATGGAACCAATTCTGGATCCCGATCATGAGCAATTCCGTATTAAAAATGAACAAAAATGGAAGAATGGCGGTGCGGATATCGTAGGTGAACCCCTGGATCCCGGTGCGGATGGGATCCCCGCCGGAAATGCCCGCCGCAGCAAATGCGGCCAGCCCCACGGGTGGGGTATCGTCGGCCAGAATCCCAAAATAGAAGACAAACAAATGGACCGCTACCAGGGGGACGATGAGGCCGTTTTGGGCCCCAAGCTCCACGATCACCGGTGCCATGAGGGTGGAGACAACAATGTAATTGGCCGTGGTGGGTAAGCCCATGCCCAAAAGCAGGGAAATGCCGGCCGTAAAAAGAAGAATAAGGACCAGATTTCCGCCGGAGATGAACTCCAAAACCTCGGTCATGACCAGGCCGATGCCGGTGAGGGTCACCGTTCCCACCACAATACCGGCCGCGGCTGTGGCCACACCGATACCGATCATATTCCGGGCCCCGGCCACCATGCCGGAAATCAGATTTTTCCACCCCATTGCAAAGGAGAGGGAGGGGTCATTTACCCTTCGGAAAAATGCTTTTAGCGTTCCCTGGGTCAATACGATGAAAATCAACAGCAGGGTGGCCCAATAGGCGGAAAGGGATGGAGAGAGCCGTTCCACGGTGAGGCACCACATCAGAACCACAATGGGCAAAAGGAAATAATAACCGGCCTGGGCCGTGGGCCCCAACTCGGGTAATTCCGTGATTTCATGGTTGCAGGGCAATTCGGGAACCCGGCAGGCCAGCCAGACCAAAATCAAATAGGCCACAAAAATCAACAGGGTCACCACCGCCAGGGTATGGGAACCGGCAACGGACTTAATCCAGCCCAGGCCGTAATAGGTGCCCGCCCCCATGACCAATAGAAAAACCAGGGTGGTGGCCAGTGAAAAAATTTTCTGGAGCAGGGTGGAGGTCACAGGGCGGTCCATGCCCTCAAGTCCCAGCTTGCAGGCCTCCAGATGGACGATATAGACCAGGGCAATATAGGAAATAATGGCCGGCAGAAAGGCGTGTTTAATGACGTCCACATAGGAAATCCCCACATATTCCACCATGAGGAAAGCAGCGGCCCCCATGACCGGCGGGGTTAACTGTCCATTGGTGGAAGCGGCAACTTCCACGGCACCGGCTTTTTCAGCTGGGAATCCCACCTTGCGCATGAGGGGAATGGTAAAGGTCCCCGTGGTGACCACGTTGGCAATGGAAGAACCGGAAACCAGACCGGTCATGCCCGAGGAGACCACGGCGGCCTTGGCCGGTCCACCCCGCATGTGGCCCAGGGCGGCAAAGGCCGTGCGAATGAAATAATTCCCCGCCCCGGCCGATTCCAAGAGGGAACCGAAGAGGACAAACATGAAAACCATACCCGTGGAGACCCCCAGGGCCACCCCGTACACCCCTTCGGTGGACAGCCAATAATGGGACATTCCCTTAACCAGGCTGGCCCCCTTGTGGGCAATGACATCGGGCATATGGGGCCCGGCAAAGGTGTAGACCATGAAAATGGCGGCCACCACCATCAAAGGCGGCCC
>JAKSBM010000626.1 GCA_022361135.1 Desulfobacterales bacterium
AGCGGGAGGTTTTGCGCAGGCCCCTGGAAAAGGGAATACGCGAGGGCCTTCCCAAAATCTGTCCGCTGCGGGAACGGACAAAGAAGTAGTCGGCCTGGTTTTTTTCATGGATGATGAGTTCCATGAGGATATGGTGGCATAAATGGATGATTTTCCGGGGGGAGCCCTGGGTGGCTCGGTGGATGGCAAGGCAGGCACCCCAGGTGAATGGGGATTGTGGGGCCATGAGTCCGTTGGGGTCCGAGGATGCGGAAATGCGGTGGAAAATTAAATCACGGGTGTCCCTGAATCCCAGGGGGGTGAGTTCGTATCTGAAATTGATCCGATCATTGAAATTATCGTGGCGCTTCAGGGTGATTTTAAATTCCTTCTGGGCAAAGATCGTGATCTGAAGGAGTTTGTGGTCATTGGTTTCGTAATTGAGCAACTCACGCAGGGCTTCCAGGCAGTGGTCCGGGAGCTTTTGTCCTTCGTCAATAATGAGCAGGAGGGTTTTTCCTTCCTCCTGGGCACGGGAAAAAAGATGGGCCTTCAGGATTTCCTTGAGCCGGACGGCCGAAGTCTGGAGAAAATTCGCCGTGCCGGTGAATTGTTCCAATAAAAAGCTGAGGAATTCTTCCTCCGAGGAAAATCCCGGATCAAGGATGAGAACATATTCCAGGTTATCATCGTGGGAAATCCGCTGGATCAACTGCCGGCTGAGTGTGGTTTTTCCCAGCCCCACATCACCAATGACCAGGTTCAGCCCCCGGCGGAGCCTCAGGGCGATTTCCAGTTTTTGCAGGGCTTCGCGATGCTGGTGGGAGTGATAGAACAATCCCGGATCCGGCGTGTTGGAAAAAGGCTCCCTGGTGAAATTGAATGCCTGGTAGTATGACATTGTGCGTTATCCCTGACTCTTTCCGGTGACTTTTACCCTGCCATCCTTGCTGCTGACCGGGGGAAGGGTCCCTGTTTGGGATTTTGTTTCAGGTTTTTTCCGGGGGACGCTCACCGGGCCAGATGGCCGACCTTCAGTCAGAATATGGGGGGTGATGAAAATCAGCAGTTCTTCCATGTCCTGTCCGTTGTTCTGGCTTCTGAAAAGATAACCCAGGCCGGGAATATCCTTGAGCCAGGGAACTCCGGCTTCGCCTTCCATGACCTTTTCCTTGTTAAGCCCGCCGATGACCGTGGTCTGGCCGTCAAAGAGATTGACCCGGGTCTGGGCGTTTTTGGTGATGATGGTGGGGTTGCCGGCCACGGTCCGGGTCCAGTCCAGTTCATCCTTGTGGGTCATGATTTCCAGCCATACGGTTTGGGGGTCAATGACATGGGGGGTGACTTCCAGCTTGATCACGGCTTTTTTCCACTCGATCTTCACCTCGTCGTCTTCCACGGTCTGGAAGGGGACTTCCTGGCCGCTTTCGATGATGGCCTTCTGGTGGTCCATGGTGGTGATGGAGGGTTTGGACAGGATGTTGAGCTTGCCTTCCTCTTCCAGGGCGGTGAGTTGGGCATAGAGGAGGTAGTCCCCTATTTCCTGGCGCATGAGCCCAAGGGTCATGCCTTTCCAATCTGCTGATCCGGCATTTTCCGAAGAGGGGAAATTGATTCCGGAGCCCACATTGGGTAGATGGATGATGGGCGTACCGGCGGGTTTGTCATCGGTGGCATTGTCATCGCTGACGAAAAGTCCACCGTCAAATGGCCCCATGGGTCCACCTATCCAGTTCCGGTTGTCTCCATTGGCATGGAGACCCAATCCACCCCATTGGATGCCCAATTCCTTGGCCGTATCCGAATTGGCCTCCACGATGTGGGCTTCGATGAGGATCTGACGGCTGGGCCGGTCCAGTTTGGCAATGATGGGGATGATTTGATTGATTTCGTTCTGGGTGGCCTGGATGATGAGGGAATTGGTGGCCGCATCCATTAAAATGGACCCCCTGAAATCGGGTTTGTTCCCATTCTCCTTGTCCCCTGTCTGGACTGTGTTGGTGGGCCTATCCTTGGCTCCGGCCTTGAGATAGGTTTCAAGGTTTTCCCGCATGGCGATGAGATCGGCGTAATTGATTTTGATGATGCGGGTGACCAGGGGATCCAATTTGGCCTGTTCCTGCTGGATGGCCATCATGGCAATGGCATGCTCTTTTTTGCTTTTTTCGAATTTCTGCCGGGCCTCCATCATGGCAATATCCTTATTTAGATCTTCCACGGTGATGACCCTTAAAATTTTATCCTGCCATTCATAGGTCAGGCCGTAGGTGGCCAGCAATCCTTTGAATGCCTGGTCCCAGGGAATTTTGTCTATGTTGATTTTGGCACTTCCGGCCACGGTGTCGTTGATCATGATGTTCACGCCGGCGGCCCGGGCCAGGGTTCTAAGGAGTACGGCCACGTCCACGTCATGCATTTTCATGGAAACGGGCATGGTGGGAAGAGACGGTAGGTTTTTTTCCATGGGTTTTGTCAATGCCGGCTGGGGCTTCGGCTTGGGTTCAGGGGTTTTAAAATGGTCGTAGTTCTGGGGCGATGGGGTGCGACCCTTGGTGCTCTCGGCCATGACCCGCCATTTTTCAAAGGGATCGGGCTTTGCTTCTTTTTCACCGGTGGTTTTGCATCCGGCAACCGAAAGAATGAAGATAAAAACCAAGAGGTGGTAGAAGATCCGTTTCTGTACCATTTTATTTTCCTTAACCGAGTCCATATTAATTTTCCTGCAGCTCAAGGATGATTTCCCTTTGACTGCTGTTTTTCAGCACAACCTTAGCCGGAGTGATCTGGGAAAGTGTTAGCCCGGTCTCTTTGACCAGTTCTCCAATGCTGTATTCCATGTTATTGATGACGGCCAGAATATGATCGCCGGCTTGCATAAAACCGGAGTATACAAGGTCGGGTTGATCCGGATCTTCACCTGGATCTTCATCGGGTTTCCCTGAATCGGAGGGGGCGGTTCCAAAGGGATCCCGGGGCCAATGGCCTTCTGCCAGGGGAATGATTTCCTTGATTGCCGGCGGTCCCTCCAGTTTCTGTGTGGATGCCAATTGGGCCATGGCATCGGAGGAAAAGGCTTCGATTTCCTGCCGGGCTTTTAAAGATGTTTCGGATTTGTTTGCAGAGCCCAGGCGGGGGAGGATCAGGTAGTCCAGGATTCCGTATATTCCAACCAGTGCAGCAATGACGACGATGATTAATTCACGTTTACTCATGGCTTAATTCTTTTTGATATTGATCAATAATTTTGTTTTAAATTTCTTTATTCCTTCCGGGTCCGAGGCAATGGTCAGGGTTTCAATATGATTGAAAAAGGGAAGCGCACTGATTTCCACCAGGCAGCTCCTGAAGTCAAACAAATTGCCGTCCAGCTGGATCTCCGTGGAGATGGTGGCGCTTTCGTCGTTGAGTGCGGACAGGTCAATGCTGTTTTCCGAAACGATCATGTTGTGGGACCAGGCGATCTCAGTGAATATTTCGCTGAGGCGGATGATGGCCTTTCTCTCCAGCGGGTTGCGTTCAGGGGTGGGGAGTTGGGGGACGAAGGGGGTGTCTGCAATGACCTTGGCCCTGGCGAAAATGGGGAAGAGCGCCTTTTGTCTTTCCAATTCCAGGGCCGCTGTGGTGCGTTTTTTTTCCGACTGGGTCATCCGGTTGTATTGGGGCCATAGGAGACCAGCCAACACCAGAACCACCAGGAGTGTGCCCGTGAATATCAGGCCCAGGGTGAATCGGGGGAGTTTTCTGGATTGTGCTGTTTCCAAATTCATCAATGTATCTCCATTTCTGCGGTGAAGGCCAGGAAGCTGGTGTCTCCTGTTTTCTCGATTTTTTTCTGGGAGAGTTGGATGTTCTTAAACAAAGGAGAATCCCCGAGTTTGATAACATAGTCGGTGAGGGTGGACTCCAGATTATTAAACTGGTCGACGACCACGCCCTGGATCATCAAATTGGGCTGGGCTGGAGACGTACTTTTGATTTTTTTATCCGGTTGGGGGGGCGCAAGCCTGGCATCCAAATGGGTGATGCGTACCTTGTCCGGCGTCAGGTTGCTGATTTCACCCACAACGGCCAAGGGGAGGTAATCCTTGGCATATTGGGTCATGGCATTGGTCTTGTCCCTGGCTTTTTGGATTTGGGCCGTGAGAATATCCGGGGTCACACTGGGGACGAATTGTGCCAATTGATTTTCCAATTTTTGAATTTGCCTCTGGTTGTCCAGGCTCTCCTGCCTGAATTCAGTCCAGACACCGATGCACATGGCCAGGCAAAGGAGAAACGCACCGGAAATGATAAAGTCCCTTTTCCTGTTTTTCTTTTCCACCTCTTTTTCCACATGTGTGTAGAGGAAATTGGGTGTCTCCTTGGGGGTTGAAAGGGCAATTCCCATGGCCGGGATGACACCGGTTCGCTGGGAGGGCGTCTGGGGCATTCTGATATTCAGGGTTTCTCCAATCTCGTTGAATGGGAGAAATTTTTTGATTTTTCCCTGGAGCTGCTCTTCGGCAAACTCTTTAAACGCTTGACAATCGTCCAATTCGCCCGAAAGAAAATAGGTGCCGATGGGGGTGTCGGGGGACAGATGGTGATTAAAATAATCCCCGGTGGCAGATATTCGACCGGTCAGGCGTTGGGCCGATTGGGACATGAGCTGGAAGTTCGCATCTGCAGAAGAGGTGAGGGTGGAGAGAAAATTTAATTCCTGGCTGATTTCCGGCCCCGGGCTGTCCGTTTGGTAGTCCTGGTACTCCTGGAGCAGATTGGATACCCCGGTCCGGATGTGGCGGGATAGAAGGATGTTTCCATTGGAGAAGCAGGAAATGTCGGAATGATTCCGATCAATGTGGACCACAGCCGCAGATGTTGTTGTGGTATCCAGTTCCGGATTTTTATTTCGCATGAAGTTTTGGATGGCGAAGGGAAAGGCTGTAATACCTTTGAGATTCAGGCCGGCCCGGGTGAAGACGGACTGGATCAGATCAATGCGGTTTTTATCTCCGGCATAGGCCAGGATATTCATTTTTTGGACCCCATCCCTTTGGAGTTTGCCAAGGACTTGGTAATCAAAAAGCTCTGTGCTTTCTTCAAACTCCACCTTGTTTTTCAGGCCCCAGAATGCAGCATTGTATATTTTGGATTCCCGCAACTCCGGTATTTCAATGGGTCTCAGCTTCAGGTGTCCGGCATCAAGGCAGGTCCAAAGGGAGGTATTCTTATGATTTCTCAAAAACCGGGTTACGGTCTCTTTTAAATGAAGGTGAAATTCGGGATGGCCAATACCAACACCGGTTGGCAAAGGATTATGATTCCATTTAATTACTTTGGGGGGCGAGGACATTTTTTCCCGGCCCACAAGTGCCAGGGAAATGTGCTGGTCACCAATGAAAATGCCGGCGGTCAACCCTTTTTTGAGCTGGGTATTCATGGAGACGGCTTGGTTGTGTTCCATATTTGCTCTTCCAGGGATGGGGTCTTGTGAAGGACTTGGAGCAGACCGGATGGTGTTGAGTAGCTTTTCCGTGGAATTTGTCAAATTGTGAGTCCTCAAAACGTCCTCTTTGTGCGAGTAAAGTTTTTATGGGTAAAGTTTCTTCAAAAATTGTTAAATTTGTGAATCGTACAGTCGATAGATGGAATTTTACGATATGTCAAGTCGTCGCGTTATCGCTTGTTTCTCAT
>JAKSBM010001005.1 GCA_022361135.1 Desulfobacterales bacterium
AGCATGTCCTGTTCGGAAACCACGTCGGCGCCGCCTTCAACCATGACCACAACGGTCTTGGAACCGGCAACCACCAGTTCGATGTCGGATTCTTCCATCTGTTCCAGGCTGGGGTTGACCACGAACTCTCCGTTGATCCGTCCCACCTTTACACCGGCAATGGGGCCGTCAAAGGGGATGTCGGAAATCTGGAGGGCAGTGGAGGCACCCACCATGGCCAGCATGCCGGGATCACACATTTTGTCCGTGGACAGAACCGTTGCAATGATCTGGGTTTCGAAGTTGTATCCGTCGGGGAAAAGGGGGCGGATGGGACGGTCGATGAGGCGGCAAACCAGGGTTTCAGCCTCGGAGGGACGTCCGATTTCCCGTCTGAAATAGTTGCCCGGAATCCGGCCGGCGGCATAGATCCGCTCCTGGTATTCAACGGACAGGGGCAGGAAGGTGGCATCCATCTTGGGATCTTTGGCGGCCACTGCGGTAACCATGACAACGGTTTCCCCGTATTGAACCACGACGGAACCCGAGGCTTGCTTGGCAATCTTACCGGTGGAGATGGTTAATTCCCGTCCACCGACGTCTGCGCTAAGGATTTTTTCCATAATGTCTCCTAATAATGAGAAGGGCGGTATTCCTTGAAGACATTTCATAAACCCGCATCTTTGCCATCAAACCTCAAACAACATGGGTTTGATGGTAAACATGCGACCTTAATGAAAAAGGTCTTCAATTCCCCCCGCCCGGATAAATAAAAATACTGCTGTAAACACGAACCGGCTTTTGAGCATTGCTGCATCAAAAACCGGTTCATTGTCAAAACTATCTTCTGAGTCCCAATCTCTCAATCAGAGACCGGTATCTGTTGATGTCTTTTTTCTTTACGTAGTCCAGAAGGCTTCTACGACGGCCAACCAGAATCAAAAGACCTCTCCGGGAATGGTGGTCTTTCTTGTGGGTTTTCAGATGCTCGGTCAGGTAGCTGATACGATGGGTGAGGATGGCCACCTGTACTTCGGGGGATCCGGTGTCGGATTCATGGAGCTTGAACTGCTCGATCATCTCTTCTTTGTTTTCTGCTAATAAAACCATTTCTAGACTCCTAAATGTCTGGAATAAATAAAATAAGGCTGTGTCCCGGCTATCCGTATGATTCCCAAACCAATATTCCATTCAGAATGGGAATGCCAGCCGCTGGGTACACTATCTACCTTTATAAACCTTATGTAAATATCAGTTAACTGATAAAAACGCAACAATAATTATAGGTTAAGCCGTTTGGATTCAACGTAACCAAGGCCAGCAGCCGATCCCCGGAATCGGTGAGACCGATGAATTCTACGCCTTCTTGGGCAACCCGCCCAATGGATTCCACCTCCAGGGGCTGACCATGGGAAATTTTCTTTTCCGTATCTGCATCCACCACCAACTTGGGAAGATCGGGCAGACAGGCCGAAGGGGGAATCACATGATCCCTCAGGGTCGGCGCATCCATCTGCTCAATCCGATCCAGGGAGATGGCCTGGTGGATTTCGAAATGGGATGATGCGGTGCGGCGCAGGGCGGACAGATGGGCCCCGCATCCCAAGCGCTCCCCCAGATCGTGGGCAATGGAACGGATATAGGTTCCGCCGGTGCAGCGGACACGGATATCCACCTCGGGCAAGGCCATGCGGGTGATGGATATCTCAAAAATCTCAATTTGCCGGGGGGGTTTGGTGACCATCTCCCCCTTGCGTGCCAATTTGTACAGGGGAACGCCCTTGTGCTTGAGGGCGGAGAATGCGGGGGGAACCTGTTCCTGGGGGCCCAGGAACCGGGCCACTTCTTCCCGGATTTTTTCCGGATCCAATGCGGCCATGGTTTCCGGCGATGCGCTCTGGAGCACATTGCCGGTGTTGTCGTAGGTATCTGTGGTCTGGCCCAGCTTTACCGTGGCCAGGTAGGATTTATTGCCCCCGAGGTAAAATCGGGACAGGCGGGTGCCCTTGCCCACGGCAATGGGTAAAAGGCCGGTGGCAAATGGATCCAGGGTGCCGGTGTGGCCCACCTTTTTCACCTGGATCCGTCGTTTTACAATGGCCACCACCCTGGCCGAAGAAACCCCTTCGGGTTTATCCACCAGGAGGATTCCGTCTGAACTCATGCAGGGAACTCCGGGTTAGTCCTGGGGATCATCCGAAGACTCCTCTTCGGACGGGGCGTCGGGGTCGACATAGTCGTCGCCCCGGACGGCATTGGCATCACGGATAAGCTTATCCATGGCCATGGCCTTGTCAAAGAAATCATCTTCCTCAAAAAAGAGCTCGGGCATGAACTTCAGCCCCAGCTTGGGTGCGATCATTTTTTTGATATAGCCCTTGGACTTCTTAAAGGCATCCATGGCCTCCTTCTTTTTCCGGCCTTCGCCGAAAATGGAGACATAGACGGTGGCAATTCTCAAATCCGCGGTCAATTTGACCGCGGAAATGGTGGCCAGCTCCAACCGGGGATCCTTCATTTTCTTCTGGATCAGCTCGGTGACGGACTGCTGAATTTTAACGGATATGCGTTCCGCTCTTCCGTATGGTTTCATGCTGCTGCCTTATTCTGCCTTGTATTTACGTTCTTCGACTTCATAGCATTCAATGACGTCGCCGATTTTGATGTCGTTGTACTTCTCAAGGCCGATGCCGCATTCAAAGCCCTGGTCGACTTCTTTAACATCATCCTTGAACCGACGCAGGGAGGAGAGATCGGTATCACACTTGATAACCCCTTCACGCAGCAACCGGACGCTCTTGCCCCGGATAACCTTGCCTTCGGAAATGTGGCAACCGGCAATGGTACCGATTTTGGGAACCACAAAGGTCTCCCGAACCTCGGCACGACCGATGATGTTTTCGTGGAAGGTGGAGGGCATGAGGCCGTCCAATGCAGTTTTAATATCATTGATGACATCGTAGATGATGTCATAGAACCGCATATCCACGCCTTCGTCCTTGGCCAGTTTCCGGATCTGGGGTGTGGGACGAACGTTGAAGCCGATGATGATGGCATCGGAAACACCGGCCAGGGAAACATCGGATTCATTGATGGTACCCACGGCAGAGTGGACAATGGAAACATCCACTTCTTCCTTGGCCAGGTCCTTGAGGGAATCGTTGAGGGCCTCAATGGAACCCTGGACGTCGGCTTTAACGATGAGCTTGAGTTCCTGGACTTCGGCGGAACCGAGGTTTTCGAACATTTTTTCCAGGTTGGCCCGGCTCTTCTTAGCCAGTTCCTTGGCTCTCTGCTTCTGCATGCGGTGACCGGCAATCTGCTTGGCATCCTTGTCCGAGGCCACGGCAATGAACTCATCACCGGCATCGGGGACGCCGGTCATGCCGACGATTTCCACCGGACAAGAGGGCCCGGCTTCCTTGACCCGTTCGCCATTGTCATCGATCATGGCACGGATACGGCCGGAATGGAGACCACAGACAACGGGATCACCGTCCTTCAGGGTACCCTGTTTTACCAGAACCGTGGCCACGGCACCGCGGCCGGTGTCCAGTCTGGATTCAACCACATAACCGGAGGCTTTCTTGTTGGGGTTGGCCCGCAGTTCCAATACTTCGGACTGGAGCAGCACCATTTCCAAAAGCTCGTCAATGCCTTCACCGGTCTTGGCGGAAACCTTCTGGAAGATCACGTCCCCACCCCAGTCTTCGGCCAGCAGATCATGCTCGGAAAGCTCCCGCATGATGCGGTCGGGATCGGCGCCGGCCTTGTCCATCTTATTCACGGCAACCACGACGGGTACGCCGGCGGCCTTGGAATGGTTGATGGCCTCAATGGTCTGGGGCATGACGCCGTCATCAGCGGCAACCACCAGGATAACAATGTCGGTTACCTGGGCGCCGCGGGACCGCATGGCGGGAAAGGCGGCATGGCCCGGTGTATCCAGGAAGGTAATGCGACCGCCCTGGGCGGTTTCCACATTGTAGGCACCGATGTGCTGGGTAATCCCGCCGGCTTCACCCGAGGTGATCTTGGATTTGCGAATCACGTCCAGCAGGGAGGTTTTACCATGGTCGACGTGGCCCATGATGGTCACGACGGGCGGTGCTTCAACCTTATCCTCATCGGATTCGTCCACGTCCACGGTCTGGAGCAGGGTCTCTTCTTCAAAGG
>JAKSBM010000674.1 GCA_022361135.1 Desulfobacterales bacterium
CACCCCCAATTCGGCCATGTCCAGGGGGATGCCCCCGAAGCTGGACATGGCGTCCAGGATGAGACGGATGCCCCGGGCCCGGGCCACATGGGCAATGGGGTCCAGGGGGTTGAGCATCCCCGTGGTGGTTTCGCAGTGGACCAGGGCCAGGTGGGTGATGGCGGGATCCTTTTCCAGGGCCCGGTCCACGGTGTGGGGATCCGGCGGGGCCAAATCGCCGAAGTCCAAAAGGGTGTGGGGCAAACGGCAGCGTCGGGCGATTTCGGCCATGCGTCGGCCATAGGCCCCGTTGGCCAGGACCAGGAGTTTGCCCTCCGGGGGCAGGGCCGTGGTCAGGGTGGATTCCACGCAAAAGGTGCCCGATCCCTGCATCAATACGCTGGTGTATCCCGGGGCCGGGGTGGCCAGGGCCGTGAGCTGTGCCCGGATATCCTGGACAAGGGTTTTATAATCCCCATCCCAGGTGCACCAGTCCCGGAGCAGGGCCGCCCGCACCGTGGGGGTGGTGGTCAGGGGGCCGGGGGTGAGGAGGAGGTAGGGATTGGGGGGGATCTCTTTAATATTCATGGCAAGTCTCAATGGATTGTTGGGTTGGCGGATCAGGGGGCCGGAAACAGGATTTTGTTTTCGGTCCGGATGGCGGATTCCAAGATGTCCAGGGCCAGATCCAGTTCAGCCTCGGCAATGTTCAGGGGCGGGGTCAGGGTGAGGAAATTGCCCCGGGAAACCTTGAAGCTGAGCCCCTTTTCCAGGCAGTGGTACATGGTGCGGTCCGCCGAGGTGGTGGCCGGGGTGCGTTTCTGCCGGTCCTGGACCAGTTCCACCCCGAAGAGGAGGCCCCGGCCCCGGACGTCGCCCATGATGGGGCAGTCTTCAGCCAATCGGTTAAGCCGGCCCAGGGCGATGCGGCCCAGTGCCTTGCTTTTTTCCAATAGATTTTCCCCTTTAATAATGTCCAGGGCGGCCAGGGCGGCGGCGCAGGCCACGGGATTTTTTTCATGGGTGTAGTGGCCCAGGGCCCTGTCCGGTGCCAGGTCCAGGGATTCGTTCACCACCAGGGCGGCCAGGGGCATGATCCCGCCCCCCAGCCCTTTGCCCAGGGTGACCATGTCCGGGACCACCCCTTCCTGTTCAAAGGCAAACCAGGATCCGGTGCGGCCCAGGCAGACCGCGGTTTCGTCAAAGATGAGGAGGGTGCCGTGGCGGCGGCAGCTTTCCTGGACAGCCTGCCAATACCCCGGGGGCGGGGGATTGATTGCGGTGCAGCGGATGGGTTCGGCAATGAGGGCGGCCACATCCCCCTCCTGTTCCAGGACATAGTCCACGTATTGGGCGCATTTCAGACCGCAATCGGTGCAGTCTTCCCCAAAGAGGCAATGGTAGGGATCGGCCGGGGGCAGGTGTTCGGTGCCGGGCATGAGCGGTCCCATGCCCCGTCGAAACAGGGATTCACCCCCGATGGAAATGGCGTCCAGGGAGGCCCCGTGGAAGGATTCCCACATGGACAGGGTTTTGTGACGGCCCGTGGCCAGGCGGGCCAGCTTCAGGGCCATGCCCACGGCCGAGGTCCCCCCCGGTGCCAGG
>JAKSBM010000647.1 GCA_022361135.1 Desulfobacterales bacterium
ATGCTGGACAATTACATCTACGGCATGACCGGGGGCCAGGTCTCCCCTACCACCCCCACCCAGTCCCGGAGCCAGACCACCCCCCTGGGGAACCCCGAGCCCCGGTGACCAGATCACAGATCTGGAACCGGGGCTCGGGGTTCCCCAGGGGGGTGGTCTGGCTCCGGGACTGGGTGGGGGTGGTAGGGGAGACCTGGCCCCCGGTCATGCCGTAGATGTAATTGTCCAGCATGAGCAGGGTCATGTCGATGTTCCTCCGGGCGGCATGGATGAGGTGGTTCCCGCCGATGCCGGTGCAGTCCCCGTCGCCGGAAAAGACCACCACATCCAGGTCGGGATTGGCCATTTTCAGGCCCGTGGCAAAGGCCGGCGCCCGGCCATGGAGGGTGTGCATGACATCGGTGTTCACAAAAACCGGGGTCCATGAAGAGCAACCGATGCCGGAAACCAGGCCCAGCCGGTCAAAATTCCCCAGGTCATCCACGGCCCGCAGGAAGGCATTGAGGACCGTACCATGGCCGCACCCGGGACAAAAGATGGTGGGCAGGGCCGATGTGCGAATATATTTATCTGCAATGGAATGCATGGATTTTCCTTTCAATCCTTGGAATTAAGTGGCAGCCGATTCAATTTCAACCAGGATCTCCTCGGGGGTGTGGAGTTCCCCGCCCACCCGGGCCAGGGAAACCAAGGCCACCCCGGAGCAGATGCGCTGGACTTCCTTGTCCACCTTGCCCATGTTCATTTCGGGCACCAAAATGGTTTTCACGCCCTGGGCCGCCTTTTTGAGGGCAGCTTCGGGGAAGGGCCAGAGGATCCGGGGCTGGAAAAATCCGGCCTTGATCCCCCTGCTCCGTGCCTGGCGCACGGCGGACAGGGCCGAGCGGGCCACGGAGCCATAGGCAAGCACCAAAACCTCGGCATCGCCGGTATCTTCGGTTCTCACGTCCTCCAGCTCCGATCCCGGTTCCCGGGCCGGAATGGAAATTTTCTCACAGAGGCGGCGCATGAGGGCTCCGCTGATGGCAGTGTCCGCCCCCTTGCGGTTCCCGGTTTCATCGTGGAGCTGGCCGTCCACCAGGCAACGGTATCCCTGGCCAAAGGCGGGCATCCCGTCCAAAAGCCCCTGGTCGTCGGCTTGGTAGGGCAGATAATTTTCAGGGGGCTGGGACGGGGCTTGGCGTTCCCGGATTTCCATCTCCCGGGGGATTTCCAGGATCTCCCGGGTGTGGCCCACGATTTCGTCGGAAAGGACCACCACCGGGGTTCTGAATTTTTCCGCCAAGTTGAATGCCTTCACCGTGAGTTCGTAACATTCCTGGACCGACGAGGGGCAAAGGGCAATGGCCTCGTAATCCCCGTGGGCCCCGAACCGGGCCTGCATCACATCCTGCTGGGAGGAGACCGTGGGCTGGCCCGTTGAGGGACCGCCCCGCATGACATTAATAATAACGCAGGGGGTTTCCGTCTCCACGGCATAGCCCAGGCCTTCCTGCATGAGGGAAAAGCCCGGGCCCGAGGTGGCGGTGAGGGTTTTCCGCCCCCCCCAGGCCGCCCCGATGATGGCGGAGATGGAGCCGATTTCATCCTCCATCTGGACAAAATCCCCATCACATTGGGGCATTTCCCGGGCCATGAGCTCGGCGATTTCCGAGGCCGGGGTGATGGGATAGCCGGCAAAGAACCGGCACCCGGCCCGCACCGCCCCCTTGACGCAGGCTTCATTGCCCTGGACCAAACAGATATTTTCTTTTTCCATGGTTCCTATTTCCCCTCCTTCCGGTATTCAAAGCGCTGGCGGAAGACC
>JAKSBM010000308.1 GCA_022361135.1 Desulfobacterales bacterium
GGATACCCGTGCGTTGACCCGACATATCCGTAAGTCCGGCGCCATGCGCGCCATCATTTCCACCTCGGATCTGGATCCCGCCTCCCTGGTGGAGCGGGCCCGTCAGCTCCCCTCCATGGAGGGCTCGGACCTGGTGGAATTCGTCACCACCAAAAAACCCTATTTCTGGAAATACAACCAGCCCGACTATGTGAATCCCGACCTTTTGGTCAACCCCATGGTCTGGCGGGAACGGGGCAAGAAACATTCGGTTGTGGCCCTGGACTTCGGCATTAAATACAATATCATCCGCTGCCTGGAAGCCGCCGGATGCGAGGTCCTGGTGGTCCCGGCCAAAACATCGGCCGAGGAAATCCTGGCCCTACAGCCCGAGGGGATCTTCCTGTCCAACGGCCCCGGGGATCCCGAGCCGGTGGGCTATGCCGTGGAAACCATCCGCGACCTTCTGGGCAAGGCGCCCATCTTTGGCATCTGTCTGGGCATGCAGCTTCTGGGGCTGGCCATGGGCGGCAAGACCCTGAAAATTAAATTCGGCCACCGGGGCGGGAACCAGCCCGTGAAAAACCTGGATACGGGCAAGGTGGAAATCACCTCCCAGAACCATGGCTTTGCCGTGGACCTGGACTCCCTGGGCAAGGAAAACTCGGCCCTCACCCACGTCAACCTGAACGAGGAAAGCCTGGAAGGGATCAAGAGCGATGCCCACAAGGCCTTTGCCGTTCAATACCACCCCGAAGCCTCCCCCGGCCCCCACGATGCGGCCTATCTTTTTACCCAGTTTGCAGAGATGATAAAAAATGCCAAAGCGTAATGATATCCAAAAAATTCTGATCATCGGGGCCGGCCCCATTATCATCAGCCAGGCCTGTGAATTTGATTACTCCGGGACCCAGGCCTGTAAAGCCCTGAAGGAAGAGGGGTTCGAGGTTATCCTCATCAACTCCAACCCGGCCACCATCATGACCGATCCCGAGACCGCGGACCGGGTCTACATTGAACCGGTTACCCCGGAGACCCTGTGCAAGGTCATTGAAGCGGAACGGCCCGATGCCGTCCTCCCCACCCTGGGGGGGCAGACCGCCCTGAACACCACCCTGGAAGCGGCGAAAACCGGGATTTTTGAAAAATACAACCTCGAACTCATCGGCGCCTCCATCGACGCCATCAACAAGGCCGAGGACCGGGAGCTCTTCCGGGACGCCATGAACAAGATCGGCCTGCGGATTCCCAAGTCCGGCTTTGCCACCAATATGCAGGAGGTGGAGGAAGTGGGCCGTCGCATCGGTTTTCCCATCATCGTCCGTCCCAGCTTTACCCTGGGGGGCACCGGCGGTGGGGTGGCCTATAACTGCGAAGAGCTGGCCAATCTGTGCA
>JAKSBM010000946.1 GCA_022361135.1 Desulfobacterales bacterium
GGGTATTTCCCTTTTCGTCAAAGGGGGATCCATAGGGAAATTCCATGAGCCCCTGGAAACTGACCCCGATGCGCTTTCCCCGGTTATGGCAGGAATTGCAGCTTTCCACGGGAATGCCTCCGGTTTTCCGGTTTCCGGCGATGCGATGGCGCAGGATATGCCCGGGTTCGTCCTTTTTAATGGACTTGTCATTGCCCTCGTAATAGCCGTCGTTGGAATAGAGGATGTGGCAGGCCGAGCAGCCCATGCCCCTGAAATCCCCCCGTTTTTCCCGGCCCCGGACCCCGATGTGGCAGCGCTGGCAATCGTGGCGTTGGTAGGTCAGGCCGGCCAGCATGGGATTTTCCTCAATTTCCTCCACCGTGGCCGAGGGCATCTTTTTCAGGCTTTTGGGGAATTGCTTGGGATACATCTTGATCATATTGGTCATGTAATTGGCATATTCCGGTGTGGTGCCGTAGGGCACCGGCCCATCCTTGTCCTCCACATCGTAGTTCCCCCAGGGAACGTTGTAATCGGCCACTTCCTTGAAGCCCCAGGTATGGAGGTTGCCCTGGATCTTACCGGCTTCGGTGTTCATCAGGGAGAGCTGGGTCCGGTGGACATAGCCGGGGTGGCAGGGGCCACAGGTGTTGTCCGCAATCCAGATGGAACCGGGATCGGGATAATAATCCTTGGGCCCGGGGGCCTGGACCAACGTGGGAGGGATGCCCTTGTGGGCCTCTTCCTTTTTGGTGGCCTTGGGATTGCCCCCGTGGCAGACCACGCAACCGTCGGGATCCCCGTGCATCTGGCCATTGAGTTTAATGGTCTGCATCATCTGGAGTTCCTGGGGCACAATGTCGGCAATGCCTTCGTGGCAGTCGGTGGTGGTACACCCGCCCCCTGCGGCAAAGGCAGGGACGCCCCCGGTCAGAATCAACACCAGGAAGAGCCCTAGAATAGCCGTCGGGATGGTGCAGGATGGATAGCGCTTGTCCATGGATTTTCCCTCCTTTCCCTTTTAAGAGATCATGCAATAAAAAAGGGAGCGCCCTCAGGCCCTCCCGGTTTCCTCAAAATTCCAATTCCCGGTGATGACGGGAATGGCGGTTTTCAGCATCAAGGTATAGATCAAAAGGCCGAAGGCCCAGATCCCCAGGCAGATCAAAATTTCATTCAGGCTGGGCACGTAGGGGACCAGATCCCCGATGGGGCTGGGGATGAAGCCGGGCACCACAAAGCCGATCCCCTTTTCAATCCAGATCCCCACCACCAAGAGGCCGCAGGCCAGGGCCAGGTTCTTTCGCTGCCGGGCCTGCCCCGTGATGAGAATAAAGGCGGCCAGGCAATTAAAAATCAAAGAGGCCCAGATCCAGGGCACCAATTCCA
>JAKSBM010000581.1 GCA_022361135.1 Desulfobacterales bacterium
GTTCTGGCCTCCGTGACCATGAAGGAAGCCATCAACCGGGCCGGCATCGATCCGGCCATCATCGACGATGTCAGATACGGGACCTGCGTGGAGCACCACGACACCCTGAACACCACCCGTGTGGCCGCCCTCATGGCCGGGATCCCGGACACGGTCCCGGCCTGTACCATCAACCGGGTCTGCATCTCGGGCATGGAAGCCGCCCTGTCCGGCATGGCCATGATCCAGGCCGGCCTGGCCGACGTCATCCTGGCCGGCGGGGTGGAGCACATGTCCGGGGTCCCCTATACCGTGCCCAAGGCCCGGTGGGGCGCCCGCCTCCAGGATGCCCAGTTTGTGGACGCCATGATCCATGCCCTCCACTGCGGCTCCTATCTCCTGCCCTTTGACGAAACCAGCCCGGTGGACACCACCCAGGCCCCGGCCTCCTACTTCATTGGCAAACCCTATATCATGGGGCATACGGCGGAATTCATCGCCCAGAAACAGGGCATCTCCCGGGAAGAGATGGACGAGGTGGCCCTGCGCAGCCACAACAATGCGGAACGGGCCACCCAGGACGGCAGCTTTGCCGATGAAATCGTCCCCGTGGAAGTTCCCCGCAAGAGAAAAGATCCCCTGATCTTTGACAAGGACGAACATTTCCGTCCGGGCATGACCCGGGAAAAACTGGCCGCCCTGCCCCCGGCCTTTGTCCCCAAAATCGGTAAGGTCACCGCGGGCAACGCATCGGGCATCAACGACGGTGCCACCGGCCTCCTGCTCATGTCCGCCCAGAAGGCCGACGAACTGGGCCTCAAACCCATGGCCCGCATCAAGGCCTCGGGCATGGGCGCCTGCCATCCCACCATCATGGGCCTGTCACCGGTTCCGGCCGTGAAGGACCTCATGGAAAAATCCGGCCTCAAAGTCCCGGATTTTGACCTGGTGGAAGTCAACGAAGCCTTTGCCGCCCAGTACATCGGCTGCGAAAACGACCTGGGCCTCAACCGGGAAGTCACCAATGTCAACGGTTCCGGCATCGGCCTGGGCCACCCCGTGGGCTCCACCGGTGCCCGGGTCATCACCACCCTGATCTACGCCATGCAGAAACGGGGCGACAGCCTCGGCCTGGCCACCCTCTGCGGCGGTGGCGGCGTGGCCATGGCCTGCGCCATTGAAATGATATAAGCACACCCCGCTGCCCGGAGGGCAGACCATCACCACCTCCGACGGCAGCGGCCGTTCCCAATACCTGTCCGGGCCGGCATCACCGACCCGGAGTTAACCCCACAGAGGAGATCACATGGCACCCAGACTGATTCAGCCCACATCCAGCGCATATTCCTTCCCCCTGCTCATCAAAAACCTTCTGGATACCCCCTTGATCTATTCGCCGGACCAGGAAATCATCTACCGGGACCAATTCCGCTATACGTACAAGGAATTCGGCCAACGGGTCAAACAATTGGCCCGGATGCTGGCAGACCAGGGCGTCAAACCCGGGGACACCGTGGCCATCATGGAATGGGACTCCCACCGCTACCTGGAATGCTATTTTGCCGTGCCCATGATGGGGGCCGTCCTCCACACCATCAACGTCCGCCTCTCTCCGGAACAGCTCATCTACACCATCAACCATGCCGAGGACAAGCTCATCCTCTTCAACGATGAGTTCACCCCCATGGTGGAAGGCGTTGCCGACCGATTTGAGACCGTCACCGGCCTCATCCGTCTCTGTGACACCGACAGCCCCTCTGAAACCCAACTGGACCTTTTGGGCGACTACGAAGCCCTCATGGACAAGGCCGCAGCGGAGTACGATTTTCCGGATCTGGATGAAAACACCATGGCCACCACCTTCTACACCACGGGCACCACGGGCCTGCCCAAGGGGGTTTTCTTCAGCCACCGCCAGATTGTGCTTCACACCTACGGGATCATGGCCGGACTCTGCGCCTATACCTCCCAGGCCAATGTTTCCAGTTCCGACATCTACATGCCCATCACCCCCATGTTCCACGTCCATGCCTGGGGCATGCCCTTTCTCATGACCCTCCTGGGGGCCAAACAGGTCTACCCGGGACGGTATGAACCGGAGATGCTCTTGAAACTGGTGAAAACCGAAGGGGTAACCTATTCCCATTGCGTGCCCACCATCCTCCAGATGATCCTGGCCAGCCCGGCCATGGAGGGGGCCGATCTGTCGGCCTGGAAGGTGATCATCGGCGGCGCCGCCCTGTCCGAGGGGCTGTGCAAAACCGCCCTGGAACAAAAGATCAATCTGTTCACCGGTTACGGAATGAGCGAAACCTGCCCTGTACTCTCCCTGGCCAACCTCAAGCCCCACATGATGGACTGGAACACAGACAAACAGGTGCCCATCCGCTGCAAAACCGGGCTGCCCATCCCCAATGCCAAATTGGAGGTGGTGGACCCGGCCGGCAATTTCCTGCCCCACGACGGCAAAACCACCGGGGAAGTGGTCACCCGAAGCCCCTGGCTCACCCAGGGTTATTTAAAAAATGATGAACAGAGTGAAAAGCTGTGGAAAGACGGATGGCTTCACACCGGGGACATCGGCCACATTGATGAAGAAGGGTATTTGAAAATCACCGACCGGTTGAAGGACGTCATCAAAACCGGGGGAGAATGGATTTCTTCACTGGAAATCGAGGACATCATCTCCCACCACGAGGCCGTGGCCGAAGTGGCCGTTGTCGGGGTTCCCGACGACAAATGGGGGGAACGCCCCCTGGCCATGGTCGTTTTACGCCAGGGATTTGAAAACATCACCAAGGCAGATATCCAGGCCTTCTGCATGACCTATGTGGACCAGGGCCAGATCCCCAAATACGGGGTGCCGGAGCAGATCATCTTCAACCAGGCCATTCCCAAAACCTCGGTGGGGAAAATTTCCAAAAAAGATATCCGGGCTCAATTTAACTAGTTCGCCCTGAATACCTCCTGGGCAATTGTATCCCAGCCGCCTTTGTGAAAGTTAATGAATCAGCTGAACGGGGAACCGGCCGGATACAACGGGGCCGGAGCGGGCTGCCGCCGCTCCGGCCCTTTCCCGTGGCGGATCAATCCCCCAGGTCTCGACCCAGGCGATCCAGAACCCGGACCTGGGATTTGTCCACGCTGAAATAGGCGGAAACCAGGCCGCAGATCCAAAAGGGAAAAAAGAGGAAGGAGCTGAAGCCCAGGGTAAAAACAAAGAGCAGGATCAACACCAGATCCAGGGCAAAAAAGACCAGAGCCTTGAACCAGGAGCCGCAGTAAAGATCCCCCAGGCCCGGTACCAGGGCCGAAAGGATAAGGGCCATGGCCATGCTTTTGCCCCGCAGGCTGTGCCGCAGTTTTTCTTCTTGGTAAATGCGTTTTTTATCTTCCCGTGAAAGGGACATGGGACCTCCCAAATGTTCAGGTTAAGGTCAAAAACTAACAACGCCCGGCCCCCTTGTAAAGTGGTTATCCCCTTTCTTTGCAGGGGAACGGCCACGGCTCGGCCTGGGCCCCGAGAGCTGGGGGGAAGGCATCACGGACAAATTGGATAAAAAAACGGGTGAGAACTCACCATGGCTGGCGAGATGGGGGGGAGCTGGAATGCACAGCCCATAAAAAAGGGCCGGCCTGGGTAAGGGGGCCGGCCCGGAGGGGAGAAGATGGGCTATCTTCTCTTGGAAGCTTTGATGGGGTTGATTTTCTGCTTGGCCGCCTCCTGCTCGGTTTTGATCAGGTGCTGGTTGGCATGGAACAATTCATGGGGATCCAGTCCCAATTCCTTGAGGCGATCCCGCACGGCGTCCCGGTTGGTTCCATAGCGGTTGACATCGGCAATGCCGCGGTCCACCCGGTCGGGGGAAGTAAAATAAAGGCCGCCCTTGTCAATGGCCAGCAGTCTCGGGGTATCACCATCCTGGACTTCCTGAATAATCATGTCCGAGGTGGTGCCGTATCGATTTACCATGGTGTTACACTCCATATTGTTAGTCTTGTGTGACATTATAACCTAAAACAAATATTGTCGTATTTACCATGCACTTTTGATTTCTGCAACGATTTTGTGATGAAATCCCCTACACCGATTTAGCGTAATCCCTGACTTTTATGCCCCGAAGCTGTGACAGAATGGGTTTTGTGGCACCACTGAATATTTTCCTGGAAGAATTGACCGGGCCAATATGCGACTCACACCGGAGCAGCTCATTTACACCATCACCCATGCCGGAGACAAGGGGATTCTCATTAAGGCACAAGACCTTTCCTAAAATCCTCCCAAAGAACATCCGCTCCCACCCCACGGAATAATCCCATAAAATACCAATGCCCCGGTGGCATATCCCTTCGCCACCGGGGCATTCTTCATGTGCCCCCCTATGATTTCATTCACAGCCACAAGGCCTAACCCGACGCCCCACCTCGCCACGACCAACAGCAACAACAATGACAGCAACAACGATAATGAGAATGAGAACCGAAGGAATCCAGCCTATGGGGATAATCTTGTATTGCGGATGCAAACACCGCGGCAGAACCCGTGGCGAGCCGGGGCAGCCCCTCCCGCGGCTCGGGCAAGGCGTGCCTTGCAACGGCCTTGAAGGGCCCACCCCGACCCGCCACTAACCACAGGGGGGAAAACCAACGAAATGAATAGACAACTCTATTCTCATTTTAAATGGCCCAAGATTATTCACCAGAGATTAACTTTATCCGGCA
>JAKSBM010000206.1 GCA_022361135.1 Desulfobacterales bacterium
CACGCTGTGGCGGTCCAGTCCGGCCACATCCCTGAGCCAAGGGCCGGCCCAGAGGCCCTGGATGCCGATGAACCCGGCCTGGGATAGGGTGGTCAAGGGGGCAATGCGCCAGAAAACAGGGCTTTTCAACACCTGGATCACCCCTTTGATCTGTTGGGAGAGATCCTCGGTTTTTGTTTCTGTTTTTCGCTCGGGCACCAGGAAAAAGACCGCCAGCCCGGCAAGGAAACTCAGGACGGCCAGGATCGTGAACACCCCTCGCCAATCCGTATATCCCAGGGCCCATTCCACCGGGGTGGATGCCGTGAGTGCCCCAAGTCCCCCGGCGGCCATCTGGAATCCATTGATCCGGGCCAGGGTTTCCCTGGGAAACCAGATCACATAGGACTTAAAGGCGGCCATGAGGCAGGCGGATACCCCGAATCCAATGAGGGCACGCCCCAGGATCACCCCGGTCAGACCCTGGGCCCGGGCGAAAATCAAGGCCCCCAGGCCGGCAAACATGAGCAGGCCCGATTCAATGAGTCGGGGACCGTATCGGTCCAATAGAATTCCCAGGGGAAGCTGGGACGAGGCAAAGGCAATGAAGTAGGTGGCCGTGAGCAGTCCCAGTTGGGAGGGTGTGAGTCCCAGGTCCGCCGTTAAATCCGGTGCCAGAACCGCATTCACCACCCGGAAAAGGTAGGAGAGAAAATATCCAAAGGCAAAGGGCAGGAAAACCCGTAGGACAATGTGATGGCGATGGATAACGTGGGTGTGCATGGTGCTTGTGATTCCTTTATTTAAGGTCCAACCTAGGCAAACCTACCATATCCCATGGAAAAGCGGAAAGGAAAAGCAGGGAATCGCCTTGCCTATGCCCGCACACTGTGGTACCCCAAGGAAGGTGTTTCTGCCAATATTCTGGAGGACTCATGGCCAATCGGGGGACCGCCCTTTCAACATGGGCGATTTGCATTCATTTATTTTTTCTGGTGTGGGGCGTGGAAACGGCCCGGGCCGAAAGGGTGCTGCGCCTGATCACCGATCATTGGCCCCCCTATGAAAGCATTGCCAAACGGGATGCCCCTGGATTTTCCACCGAAGTGATTGATCAGGTCATGACCCGCCTGGGGGTTCGCATCACCCTGGAGGAATATCCATGGAAGCGGGCCATGCAATACGTTTACGCAGGCAGGTACGATGGGATTTTCACCGCCTTTTATTCAAAGGATCGTGCCCAATACTGCCACTATCCCAGCGAGGGATTGAGTCAGGTGAGTTTTGTCATGGTGATTCGGAAATCCGACCGGAATCGCCTTTCCTATGATTCCTTTGATGATTTGGATGGAAAATATGTGGGGCTGGTC
>JAKSBM010000132.1 GCA_022361135.1 Desulfobacterales bacterium
CCGGGTCATCGGCCTGCTCTATGCCCGTTCCCTGGAGCCCAAGCTTATTGTGAATCGCATCGAGCCCGCCCGGGTGGAACGGGGGGAAATGCTCTCCCACGAAGATGTCATGGAGGTCCTGTCCATTGATTTGCTGGGCCTGGTGCCCATGGATGAAAAGGTTTTGATTTCCTCCAACACCGGCACTCCCCTGGTCCTGCAGAACGACGCCAAGGCCGGCCAGGCCTTTAAGCGCATTGCCCAACGTCTCACCGGCAATGTGGATGTCCCCATTGAGGTGCCCACCCATAAGACCAGTGTCTGGAAAAAGATCTCCCGGACATTGGGTATGAATTCATAAGGAGCCCCTATGCTCAACGGTTTATTTGATCGGTTCGGCGGCAGCCGGAAGCCCGCTCCCAAGGAAGAAGCCAAAAGACGGCTTCAATTTGCCCTGGTCTATGATCAGCTGGAGGTGAGCGACACCACCCTCTCCGACCTGCAACGGGATATTGTGGATGTGATTTCCAAGTATTTTGAAATTGACCAGGAAGGCCTGGACCTCAAGGTGGAACGGGATGCCGCCGTCTCCGCCCTGGTGTTCAACACCCCCATTCTCCAGGTCCGCCGCCGGCAGGGGTGATCCCCATCCCTCCTTCCAGATAAAAAAAGGCGACTCCCCAGGGGGGAGCCGCCTTGACTTCCTTGTGATCTGCCCCGGAAATCGGAGCAGATCCATTCTATTTTCTATTCTTCGATTTTGGCAATGCGGATGGCCAATTCCTGGAGCTGGGCCGGGCCCGCTTCCGACGGCGCTTCCGTAAGCATGCAGGTGGCCTTCTGGGTTTTGGGGAAGGCAATGACGTTTCGGATGCTGTCTTCCTTGCACAGGATCATGATGAGCCGGTCCAGGCCGAATGCCAGGCCGCCGTGGGGCGGGGCACCGGATTCCAAGGCTTCCAAAAGGAAACCGAATTTTTCCTGGGCCTCTTCCTCGCCGATGCCCAGGCAGTTGAAGATCTTCTGCTGGAGGTCCATGTCGTGGATACGGATACTGCCCCCGCCGATTTCAATGCCGTTGAGCACCAGGTC
>JAKSBM010000052.1 GCA_022361135.1 Desulfobacterales bacterium
GGCCTCGATGATGCCCGATCGGTCCGCCGATAAAATCCCGTTGAGTTTGTCCAGATCCGGCGCAAGTTCCCATCCCAGGGTGTCAGCCATCACAACGGCGTGGTCCCGGTTGGCCACAATGCCCACCACATCGTTGGGTTCGATGACGTCCGCCCGTCCGGGGACAAGCACCCGGTATCGCCCTTTGCGTTTGGAGATACAGACCACCGTGGCGTGGAACCGGGGACGCAGTTTTAATTCCTCCAGGCGGCGGGTGTAGAAATTCATGGGCACCACCATCTCGAAGATTTTGCTCACCTCCCGGCCGTAGGTGCAGGCCAGGTCGTGGTTGAGCAGGGTACAGGCATCCTCGGAAGCCTGGGCCTTGGGTAGGATCCAACGTCCCACCAGGGCAAAATAGGCCAGGGCGGTCAGGATCAGGGCCAGGCCGATGGGGGCCACGTCAAAAAGACCGAAGGGACTGCCGTTGGGGATGTTGGGGTTGTGGTTCCACCAGCTGGCCATGAGGTCGTTGAGGAGGATGAGGGGGCTGGATCCCACCAGGGTGAGGCAGCCGCCGATGACGGCGCAGTAGCCCATGGGAATGAGGACCTTGGAAATGGGGACGTTGAGCTGGCGGCACATGCGGTTCACCGCCGGCAGGAAAAGGGCGGCCGCCCCGATGTTCTGCATGAAGCTGGAGATCACGGCCACCGTGGCCGAGATCAGGCTGGTCATGCGCAGGGGACTCTTCCCGGACAGGCTGACAATCTGTTTGGCCAAAACATTCATGACCCCGGTTTTGTCCAGGCCGTGGCCGATGATGATGACTGCGATGATGGAGACCACGGCATTGGAGCTTAACCCCCGGATGGCCTCGGAAGGGGAGATGACCCCGGACAGGGGGAGGAGGACCATCATGAGGAGCCCCACCATATCCACCCGGACCTTCTCCGTAATAAAGAGAAAGGTGACCAGAATCAAAAATCCAAAGACAATGGCCATGTCCGGGGTGATCCCGGCCGGGAGGTAAGGGGTCAAAAACGTCATGGAGCTATAATCCTTTGGGCATGGGTAAAAATGGCAAAATTGGTTCGTCTGACAAATCCCACCAGGGTCATGCCCATCTCATGGGCCAAAAGCAGGCTCTGGTGGGTGGGGGCCCCCCGGGAAACAATGATGGGGATGCCCATTCGCCGGGCCTTGTGAAGGATTTCCGAGGAAATCCGGCCCGTGCCGGCCAGGACCAGGCCCCGGGGGGACTGGTCGGCCATGATGAGACGGCCGATGACCTTGTCCACGGCATTGTGGCGGCCGATGTCGTCGATGTGGGAATCCGGGATCTCCCCGCCCTCGCTCACGGCAACGGAATGGACACCGCCGGTGGTGCTGTGGAGCTGGGAGCATTTCTGGAGCCAGGACATGAGGGTGATGATCTTTTCCCCGGATATCCGGGTGTCGTCTTCAATGGGCCGCCGGCCGGAAAGTTCGGCCACCGAGGTGTACATCACGCCCTTGCCGCAGCCCGAGGTATAGACCCGCTGGCCCAGTAGCTCGGGATCGGGCATGGATTTCAATTGGATATCCATGCGCCATTTCCGCCGGTCGCAGTCCAGGGAGATGACATCGTCCCGGGAGGAGATGAAACCGGAGGTGAATAAAAATCCATGGGCATAGGCCTCCAGGTGGGAGGGGGTGCACATGAGGGTGGCGGTTTCCTTGCCGTTGACGACAAAGGTCAGGGGGACTTCCACGGCCACGTGGTTTTCTTCGCTTGTGAGTTGTCCGTTGCGATATCGGGTGATGGATTGGGGAATCATTTCCCCCAGGGGCATGTCCGGGGTCACGGGAGTTTCCTTTTGAAATTGGGGGTTGGGGCCAAGGGGTTGAAGTACTTACATGAATCTAATGTAACATTGGCGATGGGCCTTTGCAATATGCCAGGGGGAACAGCCTTGACAGGTGGGGTAAATCCCTATAATTGTGGAGATATCCCCAAATTAAAATCGTAAAGGGCGCCCATGAATTCCCAGTTTAGTATCCTTCGTCGGGTATCCGGTCCCTATTACCTGAATACCTATTTCCTCACCTGCAAGGAGACCGGCGATACCCTGATCATTGACCCGGGAGACCAGACCCATACCCTTTTGAATTACGTCCGGCTCCATCGCCTCAATCCGGTGATGGTGGTCTCCACCCACGGCCATGCCGATCCCGGCTTTTCCATGGCCGATTTCCAGGAGCATTATCCCGTTCCCCATGCCATCCATGGGGACGACGATGCCTTTTTCCAGGACCCCGATGTCCAAAAGCGGACCCGGCTGGCCGTGGGCCTGCCGCCGCCCCCCGAGGCCGATTGCCTTTTGGTCCACGGGGAGGCATTGCATTTCGGCCGGGCCGAGGTCTCCATTATCCATACCCCGGGCCATACCCCGGGCTCGGTTTGCCTGGGGGGCGGGGGCTATCTTTTCACCGGGGATACGCTCTTTGTGGGGGAGGCCGGCCGGACGGACCTCCCCGGCGGGGACCTGGATCAGCTGGTGGCCTCCATCCGGGATCATATTTTGAAACTGCCCCCGGAAACCATCCTCATGCCCGGTCACCATCATCTCAATACCCCGGCCCAGTCCACCCTGGCCCGGGAGATGGAGGAGAATATTTATATCACGGATTTTATTTTGGACCCTTGATGGGTGGCGTTTTCGCATGTCTATTCCATTAAAAGACTGTAATCTGCCCGTTCAACGGCCTGTGCAAATCCCACTCCGCCCAACCCCCCCCCC
>JAKSBM010000323.1 GCA_022361135.1 Desulfobacterales bacterium
TCCTTGGAGGCAAACCGATAGGTGGTGCCTTCGGCCGGGGTGGCTTCCAGGTTGAAGATTTCATCGCTGTCTTCCTGGAGGGCTTCAATGCGGCTGCGGATGTGGTCCATGACCCGTACGGCAAATTCCTGTCCCTCGGGGGAGGCAATGCCCTTGTCCATGAAGTTGATGCAGGCTTCGTTCATGCCCAGGATGCCGATGGTGGAAAAGTGGTTTCTCCAGTAGACACCGGTGCTTTCCTTGATCTTTCTCAGGTAGAACTTGGAATAGGGATAGAGGTCCTTGTCCGTGAAGTTTTCCAGCACCTTCCGTTTGATGGCCAGGGAGTCGGCTGCAATCTGGATCAGGGTGTCCAGGCGGGCCATGAAGTCTTCCTCGGTTTCGGCCAGGTAACCGATGCGGGGCAGGTTCAGGGTGACCACGCCAATGGAACCGGTGAGGGGGTTGGCACCGAAAAGGCCGCCGCCTCTCTTGCGCAGTTCCCGATTGTCCAGCCGCAGGCGGCAGCACATGGAACGGGCATCTTCGGGATCCATGTCGGAATTGATGAAGTTGGAGAAATAGGGAATACCGTATTTCCCGGTCATCTTCCACAGGTTGTCCAGGTTGGGGTTGTCCCAGTCAAATTCTTCGGTGATATTATAGGTGGGGATGGGGAAGGTGAAGACTCTGCCCTTGGCATCGCCTTCCATCATGACCTCGGCAAAGGCCGCGTTGATCATGTCCATTTCTTCCTGGAAACCCGCATAGGTTTCTTCCCGGTATTCACCACCGATGATGATGGGGGAATCCTTGAGAGTTCCCGGCACCACCAGGTCCATGGTGATGTTGGTGAAGGGGGTCTGGAATCCCACGCGGGTGGGGATGTTGATGTTGAAGACGAACTCCTGGAGCGCCTGCTTGACCTCCTTGAAGCCCAGGTTGTCCACGCGGACGAAGGGGGCGAGCAGGGTGTCGAAGTTGCTCATGGCCTGGGCGCCGGCGGCCTCACCCTGGAGGGTGTAGAAAAAGTTCACCAGCTGGCCCAGGGCGGAGTGCAGGTGGCGGGGAGGCGAGCTCTCCACCTTGCCGGCCA
>JAKSBM010000776.1 GCA_022361135.1 Desulfobacterales bacterium
CCTGCGAAGGACTCTGGCCCATTCTTCCTGAAGCTGCCAGAGTCCTTAACGCCCGCTCCATCTCCCTCCCCCCGCCCTCACCTGATCCCCCGGGTGTGATTGGCAAATCCTATAGTTAACCGTGTGGGGAAGTTTTTTAAACCATCGTGAAGATAGCCTATTGTTTTAAAGAGCATACTTTTGAGAACCGTCATGGAATAACCCTTCCCGTTCAAAGGAGAGTAATGGGCAGGGCGGGGAATCCTGTGATGGTTTTCAGACCATCAACGCTTTCAGCCGTTGGGCATTCCATGGAATGTTCGGGTTAAATGGCGGGGACGGGGAGGTCCCGTTGGGTGTAGTATTCCACAATGATCCGGTGGATTTCCCCCTCCTGGATCATGCCGCCGATCACCTGCTCCAGCCGGGGGAGCTCCGCCATTAATTTCGATTTTTTCGAAATTCCCACATAGACCTCCTTGGCCCGGGAGTAGCGGAAATCGGCAATGCGGACCCCCTGGCATCGGCCCATGCGGTGGATGAGATCAATGCCCCCGGTTTCCGAGGAGATGATGGCATCCACCCGGCCCAGGAGAAGCTTGTGGAAATTGGATTCCAGATTGGGGGCTTTCTCCTTTTTCAGGGTGATGTCGGCGTCGAATTTTTCAAAATGGTGGGCGGCATTGACCACACCGATGCGGAGTTTTTTCAGGTCTTCATAGGTTCGAATGGTACCGGAGGACAGGGAACTGGGCAGGAAGAACACCGTGTCCGACCGCCGTTTGTAGGGGGGGGAGAGGAAGTGGATATAGGCTTCCCGGTCCGGTCGTTTCAACAGGCCGATCATGAAATCCACGGTGCCGTTTTTCATGAAAAAAAGACGGCGCTGGAAGGCGGCAGTGCGATAGGACAGTTTCACCCCCAGGCGGTGGCCAATGGCTTCCAAAATGGCATGGTTGATACCGTTGGGGCTTTCCTCCGCCAGGGTGGTTCGCAGAACAGGGGGGGTGGCATACCCGCCCGTTGCAGAAAGTAGCAGAAGGGGGAATGTCAGAATCAAGATGAACCGGAACAATGTCTTCAGGGCAATATCCATAAACCTCCAGCCCCCTTCCATAGCAACTATTCTGCCGGGTGTAAAGCCATTTGGCCTTAGATACCCATGGCCGTGGCCGCTTCCCGGATTCGGTCGGTCTGCTGCCGGAGTTTTTCATGGGCACCGGCCAGATCAATCTTTTTGAATTTAATCTCTTCCCCGGGCAGGGCCTGGGCAATGCGGGGCAGATCCGTTGAAATCACCGTGGCGATCTTGGCATATCCCCCCACGGTCTGTTCCCCCAGAAGGATGATGGGTTGTTGGTCCGCAGGGACCTGGATGGCCCCGGGGATCACGGGTTCGGAAATGATGCTGGCGGGTTTGCCTTCCCGGATGGGCAAGGGGGTTCCCTTGAGGCGATATCCCATGCGATCGGCCTTTTCCGTGA
>JAKSBM010000575.1 GCA_022361135.1 Desulfobacterales bacterium
CCGCCCGTGCCAAATCCTTTGAAAAACCGGATTTGACCTTTGACCTGGAGCTGGACCGCCTGGATCTGGACCGTTACCTGCCGCCAAAAAAGGGAACTTCCGGTTCCTCGGTGGCCGGTGCCGCCCCCCCGTCCGGTAAGGGGGCTGGGAAAACGTCCACATCCCCAACTGCCGGGAAAGCATCACATATCGATTATGGTCCCCTTCGGACCCTGGTCATCAGTGGCCGGGTCAAGGCCGGTGAACTCAAGGCGGCCAATGCCCGGGTCCGGAATCTATTCCTCCAGGTCCGGGGCCACGATGGCCTTCTTTTTCTGGATCCCCTTTCCCTGGATCTCTACCAGGGTACCCTCAAAGCCACGGCCGATGTGGATGTTCGGGGCAAAGAACCCAGGGTCAAACTGGCATTGGACATGGATCGGGTCCAGGCCGGTCCCCTGGTTCGGGATGTCCAGGGCAAGGACATCATCGAAGGCAGCCTCAAGGCGTCCATGAATTTATCCCTCACCGGGGATACCCCGGAGCGGATCAAGGCCACCCTGGCCGGAGAAGGGGAAAAGGTCTTTTCCGACGGAGCCATCAAGGGCATCGACATTGCGGCCATGGTTCGCCAATTTTCCAAACCCGGGGCTGCCCCGGCCGCGGGCCAGGGCAAACCCAAAACCGATTTTGCTGAATTGCGCATTCCCTTCACCGTGGGAAAGGGCATCTCCCGGATCCAGGGCGCCAGTCTGAAATCTCCGTTGCTGCGGGTGACGGCCCAGGGCCAAACCCAGCTCACCCAGGAAACCCTGGATTTTCGTGTGGTGCCCAAACTGGTGGCCACTTTGTCCGGCCAGGGGGATACCGGGGAACACACCGGGCTTTCCATTCCCCTGCGGGTGACGGGGACCTTTGTCCAGCCCAAGGTGGCCCCGGACATGGAAAATTTCATCAAGGATGAGGTCATCAGCGAAAAGGGATTGATCAATCGCTTTATCAAGGACCCCAAGGGGACGGAAAAAGAATTGAAGGGATTGTTCAAGGGCTTGTTTAAATAAGAAAAAAAGGATTTAGACTTGCCTTGGCCGCCATCGTCGTTACCTTAATGGTGTTCGTTTTTTCAGGAAAACAGACCTGAATGCTTTCAAATGAACCCATTCCGAAAGGTGATGATATGATCTTTAAAGACAAGCGCCGCGTCAAGGCGTGCTGTACCAAAGAAAAAAAGCGTTTAATGGATGAATTGCGGGTGTGCGACTATGGAACCACCAGCCCGGAGGAGCGTCATCTCTGCTACCGGGAGGCGGCCCGACAGAGCGGCCGCCGGGCCCGGACCTGCATTTCTTCCCTGTGATATGATTAGGTTCGGGGGGGATCCGGATCCAGTGGATCCTCCCCGATTTCCATTCCCAGCTTTGACGGAGTCAGCCCGGTGAGATAGTCGATGAGGGCTTGATTCCGTTTGAATTCCCGTTTTTCCGGTTTAATGAAAATATTGAAATGATCCGCCCCGGGATTGATCCAGGGGAAGGGATCTTGAAGTAGGCCTTCCGCAAGTTCCTGGATTACGGTATATTTGGGAACAAAGGCAATACCCAGGCCGGTGATTGCCCCATTGATCAATCCCCGGATGTGATTGATCTGCACCACCTTTTTCAAACAGGCCTGCTTTTCTTCGGGGATGGCGGTGATAAAATTTCGCCACCAGGTCAATTGTTTATCTCCGGACAGAATGTTCACCCCCTCCAGATCATCCAGACTCTTGATGTTGTTTTCCCGTATGAAGGCCGGTGTGGCAATGGTCACATAGTGTTCCCGGAAGAGGTATATCTTTTCCAGCCGGGGCAGGCTGTGGTGGTTGCAATCAATGATCAGATCCACCTCATCCCGGGCCAGGGGCTTTTCCAGATGATGGGAGAAGAGGTAGTCCAGGTGGATTTCGGGATGGGCATCCAGAAAAGGCTTGATGTGGTTGAGCAATATGCTGGTACCGAATTCCACGGTGCAGCCCAGGCGGATGCGCACCCCGGCCTCCTTGCGAATTCCTGCGATTTCCTGGTCCGCCTTTTCAATTTCATGGAAGATCTTTTCACAGGACCGGAACAGGGCCTGGCCCGACCGGGTCAGGGAAAGGTTCCGCCCCTCCCGTTTCACCAGGGGGGTGCCCACGGAGCTTTCCAGTTTTTTTAGGGCATGGCTGACGGCGGACTGGGTGACAAAGAGAAGTTCCGCGGCCCGGGTGAAATTCTGCACCTTGGCCAGGGTGAAAAAGGTCCGGAGCTGGTAGAGGTCCATGGCAATGTGTTCCTATGAAAATTATTCATCATAATCATAAATATTATGAATTTTACATTAATATCCTTTGCCGGTTAAGACAAGGTAAATGATGACTTCAACTTCAAAGGCAGGTGAATATGGATAAAAACATGGTGAAAGCGGTATTGAAGGAACTGGGAATTCAGGATGAAAACCATGGGGCATCACGGGGGGGAAGCCGGGGGTGGATTCCCACGGACGGTCCTTTGTTGGTGAGCCATTCCCCCATTGACGGCCAGCCCCTGGCATCGATTCGCCAGGCCACTCGGGCCGCCTATGATGAGATCATGGAAGGGGCTGCGGCAGCCTTTGAGCGGTTTCGCATGATGCCCGCTCCCCAACGGGGAGAAATCATCCGTGAAATCGGCAATGCCCTGCGGGACAAGAAAGAGGCCCTGGGTGCCTTGATTTCCCTGGAAGTGGGAAAGATCCGGGCCGAGGGCGAGGGCGAGGTCCAGGAGATGATCGACATTGCCGATTTTGCCGTGGGGCTGAGCCGGCAGCTTTACGGCCTGACCATGCACAGTGAGCGGCCCGAACATCGCATGTATGAACAATGGCACCCCCTGGGCATTGTGGGGATCATCACCGCCTTTAATTTTCCCTGTGCGGTCTGGTCCTGGAATGCTCTCATTGCCGGAGTTTGCGGGGATGCCACCCTGCTTAAGCCCAGTTCAAAGACGCCGTTAACCGCCATTGCCATCCAGAATATCATTGCCCCGGTGGTGGACCGCCACGGCATTGAAGGGGTGTTCAACCTCGTCATCGGAGACCGGAACCAGGTGGGCAATCCCATGCTGGAAGATCCCCGTATCCCCCTGATTTCCGCCACCGGTTCCACGGCCATGGGCAGACGGGTGGGGGCCGTGGTGGGAGAACGCCTGGGTCGAAGCCTTTTGGAATTGGGGGGGAATAATGCCATCATCATCACCGAGGATGCGGACCTGGACATGGCCCTGCGGGCGGTACTTTTCGGTGCCGTGGGCACGGCCGGGCAGCGATGCACCAGCACCCGGCGCATCATCATCCATGAATCGGTGAAGGAAAAATTCTGCCGCCAACTCATTGCCGCTTACAAACAGGTGAACATCGGCAATCCCCTGGAAAAGGACACCCTCATGGGACCCCTCATTGACGCCGGCGCCGTGGCCGACATGGATGACGCCCTGGCCCAGGTTACAGACCAGGGTGGAGAAATCCTGTACGGAGGCGGTGCCGTGACCCTGCCCGGCCTGGAGGGAGGACATTATGTTCGGCCGGCCATTGTGGCGGCCAAGAACCATTACCCCATGGTCCAACAGGAAACCTTTGCCCCCATCCTTTACATCATTGAATACCAGGACATGGACCAGGCCCTGGCCCTGCACAACCAGGTGCCCCAGGGACTCTCTTCGGCCATCTTCACCCGGTCCATGCACCACCAGGAACAATTTCTTTCCCACAAGGGCTCCGACTGCGGCATTGCCAATGTCAACATCGGCACCTCCGGTGCCGAGATCGGCGGCGCCTTTGGTGGAGAAAAGGAAACCGGCGGCGGTCGGGAATCGGGCAGCGATGCCTGGAAGATCTACATGCGCCGCCAGACCAACACCATTAACTGGGGCAGGGAGCTTCCCCTGGCCCAGGGCATTACCTTTAACATCGAGTAAAATGAGGACCCTATGAACAACGCGTGTATTTCCATTCCCCTTCCCCATAACGAACCGGTGAAACAATACGCCCCGGGCAGCCCGGAACGGGCCGCCCTTGAGGCGGAATTGTCTCGGCAGATGGCCGGGAAGCTGGATATTCCCCTGATCATTGGTGGGCAAGCTGTCCATACCCCGGATCGGGGGACGGCCCGCTGCCCCCACGACCATGGCCATGAATTGGCGGAATTCAGCCTGGCCGGTGCTGCCGAAACCCAGGCGGCCATCCAGGCGGCCCTTAAGGCCAAACCGGCGTGGGAAGCCATGGACTGGACCCAGCGGGCCGCCATTTTCCTCAAGGCTGCGGAGTTGATTTCCAACAAGTATTCGGCCCAGCTCAACGCCGCCACCATGTTGAACCAATCCAAGAATCCCTTCCAGGCTGAGATCGATGCCACCTGCGAACTGGCCGATTTCCTGCGCTTTAACGTCAAGTTCATGGAAGAGATCTATTCCCAGCAGCCCCAGTCGGAAAAGGGCGTGTGGAACCGCTTGGAGTACCGTCCCCTGGAAGGATTTGTTTTTGCACTGACCCCCTTTAATTTTACGGCCATTGCCGGGAATCTTTGCACCGCCCCGGCCATGATGGGCAATACCATCGTCTGGAAGCCCGCTTCCACGGCCGTGGTTTCCGGATTCCACCTCATGGAGATCTTCAAGGAGGCCGGTCTGCCCGACGGTGTGATTAATTTCATCCCGGGACGGGGACGGGAGGTGGGCTCCGCCGTACTTTCCCATCCCGATTTGGCCGGGGTCCATTTCACCGGTTCCACCCAGGTCTTCCAGACCCTGTGGCAGCAGATGGGCAATAACATTGCCTCCTACAAAAGTTACCCCCGCATTGTGGGGGAGACCGGGGGCAAGGATTACATCTTCATGCACCCCTCTGCCGATGCCGATGAAACCGCAGCGGCCGCCGTCCGGGGCGCATTTGAGTACCAGGGACAGAAATGCTCGGCCTGTTCCCGCCTCTATGTTCCCGCCTCCCGGTGGGAGGAGATGGAAACCCTCATCCGGAATCACCTTTCCGATATCCAGACCGGACCGGTGACGGAATTTGGAAATCTGGTCAATGCCGTCATCGATGAAACGGCCTTTGACGATATCATGGGCTACATCCAGCGGGCGGAAGGCAGCTCCGAGGCAGAG
>JAKSBM010000516.1 GCA_022361135.1 Desulfobacterales bacterium
GCTATTACACCAAAAGCGTAATCAAAAAACTCCTGGACGACGGAAAGTTTACCCCCCATTACGAACACAGCAAAATGGCGGATCGCATCCCCCTGCCGGCGACATTTATCCATAACCTGAGCAAGGAATTCTCCGACAAGGGCATCATGACCCTGAATCTTTACAGCCCCTATCCCTTTCCCAATCGAAGGGAGCGGACCCTGGACACATTTGGCCAAAAGGCCTGGGAAAGCCTCAATAAAAATCCCAAATCAGCCTTTTCCCAGGTTGAAAAGATAAACGGACAAAAGGTGGTTCGGGTGGCGGTGGCCGACACCATGGTGGACCAACAATGTGTGGACTGCCACAACACCCACCTGGAATCCCCCAGGCAGGGATGGGCCCTAGGGGATGTCAGGGGGGTATTGGAGGTCCAGGTCCCCATCACGGCCAAACTGGCCAATTCCCAAATCCTGAATTTCACCATCACCCTCATTGTCCTAGGAGCCCTGGGCATCACCGTGGGAATTCTTTTCATGCTGTTCAAGCGCCTTATTTCCAATCGCCTGGCCAGGCTCCACACCGCCCTTACGGACATCGCCCAAGGGGATGGGGATCTGAGCCAGCGCCTGGAGGTGAATCCCAAGGATGAAATCGGGATCATTGCCCAGGCCTTTAACCATTTCATGGAGAAACTATCCCTCACCCTCCAGCAAATCGACGCCCAGGTGACCCAATTGGCCGGAACCACCGGAGCCATGGAATCCATCACCCACAAGAGCAAAAAGAATACCAAGGAGCAATACCAACTCACGGAAAACATGGCCCAATCCATGGTCTCCATGAAGGCGGCCACGGACGAAATGACGGTGATCGCCGGAAAGACTGCCCAAAATTCCCAACGCACCCAGGAAAAGACCCGGGAGAGCACCCAGGTCATCCAGGACAACCTGACCTCGGTGGACAACCTGGCCCATGTCATGCACCAGACCTCCGAGGTGGTTCGTCACCTGAGATCCGGCAGCCAGAACATCGGAGGGGTGGCCGATGTCATCAAGGGCATTGCCGAGCAGACCAATCTTTTGGCATTAAACGCCACCATCGAAGCCGCCAGGGCCAGGGGCCAGGGCCGGGGATTTGCCGTGGTGGCCGATGAGGTCAAAACCCTGGCCACCCAAACCCAGGAATCCACCCGGGAAATCAATAAAATGATCAAAGATTTACAATCCATTGCCGAAAAGGCGGTGGAAACCATGGAATCCGGAAACCAGGGCATCCAGATCAACCAGGAAAAGGCCATTGAAACCCGAACCATCATCGACAGCGTCCAAGAAGCCATCGGGGAAATTGAAAACCAGAACACCCTATTATCCTCCGCCGCCAATTCCCAGGCCGACCTGAGCAACGGAATCAACAATGACATCAAGGATATCCAACGGGTGGCCCTGTCCACCAACGATAGCAGCCAGGAATTGTTGGGATTGGCCGCAGAGATTAACAGGGCCGTGGGAAGCATCCACCGGGAATTGAAAAACTTCAAACATTGATCCCCGCCAAAAAACAAAACCCCTGTGTGGCAAAGAACTGCCACACAGGGGTTTTTATTATGGGGTCCGGGCCGATACCCGGTGACTCTTATACCCGGTCAAAGGAGGAAAACTGCATGGAAAAGGTGCCTCGACCCTGGGTGGCCGAGCGCAATGCCGTGGAGTATCCAAACATTTTGGACAAGGGTGCCACGGCCTGGATGAGCTGGATACCACCGGTCTTGGGAGTGATGGATTCCACCTTGCCCCCCCGGGAATTAAAATCGGAGATGGCATCTCCCATGTATTGATCCGGAACAAAGATATCCACGGCCATGATGGGTTCCAACATGGCCATCTTGGCCTTTTCCAGGGCATCCTTACAGGCCATGGAGGCACAAACGGAGAATCCAAGCTCGGTGCTCTTCCCCTCTTCAAAGGAACCGCCCTCCAGGATGATGGCCACATCCACCAGGGGGTATCCCTTAAGGTAACCGCCATCCAGACTTTCCCTGATCCCCTTTTCAATGCCGGCAACAAACTGGGCCGGGATCTGCTCCTCGCTCGATTTATTGACAAAGGAGACCCCCTCGCCCCGTTCCAGGGGCTCGAGACGGACTTTCACCTCGGCAAAATGGGTTTTCCCGGAAATTTCCCGGTCAAAGACGGCCTGGCCGGAGGTGGAGGCGGTGATGACCTCACGATACATTACCATGGGATTACCCACGTTGACCTTGGTGTTGAACTCCTTGGTCATCCGGGAAATGATGATCTCCAGGTGGAGTTCCCCCATGCCCGAAAGGATAGTCTGGCCGGTCTCTTCATCCTGGGCCACCCTCAGGGTGGGATCCTCGATGGTGAACTTTTCCAACACGCTTTCCAATTTTTCCTGGTCGGCATGGGTCTTGGGCTCGATGGCAATGGAGATCACCGGTTCTTCGTATTCCATTTTTTCCAGGAGGACAGGATGGTCCTGGGTACACAGGGTTTCCCCGGTGCCGGAATTTTTCAGCCCCACGATGCCGATGATATCCCCGGCCGAGGCTTCCTTGAGCCGTTCCCGCTTATTGGCGTGCATCATGAGAATCCGGGAAAGCTTTTCCTTCTTATTGAGGAAGGGGTTGAATACGTCCACCCCGGTTTCCATGCGCCCCGAATAGATCCGGGCAAAGGAGAGTTTCCGACCTTCAATCATGGAAACCTTGAAAATCAAGGCGGCCAAAGGACCGTTTTTCTCGGCCTTGAACTCCATCTCTTCGCCGGTTTTAGGATGGGTTCCCACCACGGGAGGAATATCCAATGGGCTGGGCAAAAAGGCGGAGATGGCATCCAAAAGGGGTTGAATCCCCTTATTCTTCAGGGCGGTGCCACAGAGGACGGGTACGATTTCCCGATCAATGGTGGCCCGGCGGATGGCGGCCCGAAGCTCGGCCTCGGTGATCTCCTCTTCCCCCAGGTATTTTTCCATAATTTCATCGTCGGTCTCGGCCACGGCCTCCAGGAGCTTGTCCCGGTATTCTGCGGCCAATTCCTCAAATTCGGCGGAGATGGGTTCGGCCACGTATTCGGCCCCCATGGTCTCGTCGTCCCAGGTGATCTGCTCCATTTTGATCAAATCGATGGCACCCCGGAAATTATCCTCGGCCCCCATGGGAACCTGGATCATCACGGGATTGGCCCCCAGCTTCTCCACCATGGAATCGACGGCGGCGAAGAAATCGGCACCGATGCGGTCCATCTTGTTGATGAAGGCCATGCGGGGGACATCGTAACGGTCGGCCTGGCGCCAGACGGTTTCGGACTGGGGCTCCACACCGCCCACGGCGCAGAACACCCCAATGGCACCGTCCAGAACCCGCAGGGCCCGTTCCACCTCAACGGTGAAATCCACATGGCCGGGGGTGTCGATGATCTGGATCACAGATCCCTTCCACTGGCAGGTGGTGACGGCCGAGGTGATGGTGATGCCCCGGTCCTGCTCATCCTGCATCCAGTCCATGGTGGCTTCGCCGTCATGGACCTCGCCGATCTTGTGGGACTTCCCGGTATAATAGAGAATCCGTTCGGTCACCGTGGTTTTGCCCGCATCAATGTGGGCCATGATTCCGATATTTCTGATCTTGGATATATTCTTTTTCTGGCTCATGTATTTTTTCAGTTTGTGGAGGTTAAATTCTTTAATTTAAAATGATATTTGATACAGTATTGCCTAGGGAGTGTCAAGAAAAACAGCTTGCAAAATGGCCCTGTGTTTAATAAAATCAGGAGCTCGGATCACATAGGGCGCGCCCATGGAGCACCCCTTTCTTTTGTAACTTCACTGACCACCACCAGGAGATAACCCAAGATGATACCCGGTTTTGAGGCCATTGTTGAAGAGAGGATTAAGAAAGCCCAGAAGAAAGGGGCTTTTGACAATCTCCCAGGTGCGAACAAGCCCCTTGAATTCAGGGATTCCAACGTTCCCGAAGAATTGAAAATGGGCCACAAAATTCTCAAAAATGCCGGATTTCTCCCCCCGGAAGTGGAATTGAGAAAACAAATCCAAAAGACCGAAGATCTCTGGAATGCCATGGAAACAGACGATCCGGCAAGACCCACCCTTCGTAAAAAGCTCAACTATCTTTTAACCAAACTGGATGCGACCCGCAACTCAGGTTTTTCCCTGATGGCGGACCGCTACCGGCAAGCCTTAGAAAAGAAGTTATCATGAAGTTAAAGAAAACCGACAAAGAAGGTCTTTTTAAAAGCATATTCACGGCCTATTTCATTCTCCTGCTCCACGTCTTTCTCCTGGCCGGCGTGGGCCTGTCCGTGGTGCTGTTTAAAGGGGTCTACCACTACCTGCCCTGGATTCTGGGCGGATTGGGACTTTTGGTGGTGGGCGTGGCCTTCCTCATCTACCGGCGCATGCGGGTGAACTCGGACCAGATCCGGGACGTACTCTCCGTCCCTGAATTCCGGGATCGCACCGTGGAAGTTCGCCTCCTGGGCGGACTGGCGTCCTTTAAAATCAATGCCCCGGATCCCAATGCCGTGGCCGCATTGCCCGAGACTCCCTCCGTCATCCGGGACAATGCCCTGCTCATCGAATCCGCCGTGGATCGCACGGAAAAGAAAATGCTGGAACTCAATACCCTTTACGAAAAAGAATTGATCACCGAAGACGAATATAAAGCAGCACGCCAACAACTCATTCAGGGATAAGGGAGGAAGAAATCATGGAGAAAATCAGGCTGGCCCTCCTCTTTGGGGGGGTATCATCGGAACGGGAAGTTTCCCTCAACAGCGGCAAACAGGTCTGGGAGGCCCTGGACAAAACCAAGTACGAGATCACCCACTACGATCCCAAAACCGACCTGGCCCAATTGGTCCTGGACGCGGATAAAATCGATGCCGCCCTGATCATTCTCCACGGTCCCTTTGGGGAGGACGGCACGGTCCAGGGACTTCTGGATCTGCTCAACATCCCCTACCAGGGCGCCGGTGTCCTGGGCTCCTCCGTGGCCATGAACAAATTGCTCTCCAAACGCCTCTATGAGGGAGCCGGAATTCCCACCCCGGCCTATCGCAGTTTTACCCTGGACGATGCCGTGGACATCCCGGATCTGGTGAAGGCCCTGGGGCTTCCCGTGGTGGTGAAACCGGTTTGCGCCGGCTCCTCCGTGGGCATGGGCATCATCCGTGAAGAGGCCGAACTCAAGGGGGCCATAGACGAAGCCTTCCGCCACGACGATACCATCATTGTGGAGGAATTCGTGGAAGGACTGGACCTCACCTGCGGGGTCCTGGGCAACCACCCCCTGGAGGCCCTGCCCCCCATTGAAATCATCCCCGGGGATGAATTTGAATTTTTTGATTACACGGCCAAATACACCCCCGGTGCCACCCGGGAAATCTGTCCGGCCCGGATCCCCGACGAAGTCACCCAGAGGGTCCAGGAGATGGCGGCCAAAGCCCATAAAGCACTTTTTCTCAAGGGCTACTCCAGAACCGATTTCCTCCTGACACAGGCGGGGGAACTCACGGTCCTTGAAACCAATACCATACCCGGGATGACGGCCACCAGCCTCTACCCCCAATCGGCCCAGGAGGGCGGATACCCCTTTACCCAACTTTTGGACAAGCTCATTGAACTTGCAATTGAAGAACATAAAAAAACTAATCTAAGGAGAACATGATGAAGATCCTCGTTGTCGGTGGCGGAGGCCGCGAACACACATTGGTATGGAAAATTTCCAAGAGCCCCATGGTGGACCGGATTTATTGCGCCCCGGGCAATGCCGGCACCCAGGCTCTGGCTGAAAACCTTGACATCAGCGCCGAAGACATTGACGGTCTTTTGGCCTTTGCCAAGGAAAACCAGATCGACCTCACCGTGGTGGGCCCGGAAGCCCCCCTGGTGGCGGGCATTGCCGATGCCTTTGAAGCCGAAGGCATGGCCGTATTCGGTCCGTCCAAGGCCGGTGCACGGCTGGAAGGGTCCAAACTCTTCTCCAAACAACACATGCAGAAATACGGCATTCCCTGCGCCAAGGGCAAAGCCTTCACCGATCCGGAAAAGGCCAAAGTATATGCCCGTGCCATGGGCGCCCCCTGCGTGGTCAAGGCCGACGGCCTGGCTGCGGGCAAGGGTGTCATCATCTGCTCCACCGTGGCCGAAGCCGAAGCCGCC
>JAKSBM010000088.1 GCA_022361135.1 Desulfobacterales bacterium
AGCGGGAACAGGCAGAGCGCTTCAATGTAAGGGTATTGGAAATGAAAAACGGCATGGATCTCCTGATGAACCTGGACATTTCCGGCCCGGTTTACCTGTCCCTGGATCTGGACTGCCTGGACCCGGCCTTTGCCCCGGGGGTATCCCACCACGAACCCGGCGGACTCTCCACCCGGCAGGTCATCGACCTGATCCACACCCTTTCCGGTCAACTCATTGGTGCGGACATTGTGGAATACAACCCCGACCGGGATTTCATTTCCGTCACCGGCATGGTGGCGGCCAAATTACTCAAGGAAATTATAGCCAAAATCCAATTGACCAATTGGTAATCTGCCCATTGCCTTGACAATCCCTGTTTCATCAGCATAATCTTTTCAGACTTAAATACAGATAGAATGGGAGTAAAACATGCTGTTCAGACTTTTTCTGCTTTTTACCTTGATCCCCATGGTCGAACTCTACCTGCTCATCCAGGTGGGAACGGTCATTGGCGGGATAAACACCATCCTCCTGGTTATCCTCACCGGTGCTGCAGGCGCCTGGCTGGCAAAAATGGAGGGACTCCAGACCATGTTCAAGGTGAGAAACAACCTCCAACAGGGTTTGATGCCGGCTGAAGAATTGCTGGATGCCTGCATTATCCTGGTGGCCGGTGTTGTCCTCATCACCCCGGGCCTCATGACCGATGTCTTTGGCCTTTTGCTGCTCTGGCCCGTAACCCGGAACGCCTTCAAACGTTTCATGAGACGCAAATTTGATGAGATGCAGAAAAGCGGAAATGTTCAATTCAACGGCAGTTTTCACTACAATGACCGGAGGCCCCATGTTCCTGACTCAGATGACAGACCGTAGAAGTGTTCGAAAATTCCAGACCAAACCCATTGAAAAGGAAAAGGTAGGCCAGCTCATTGAAGCGGCCCTGCGTTCCCCCTCTTCCCGCAGTTTCAACCCCTGGCGCTTCATTGTGGTGGACCAACCCGAGCTGCTGGAAAAACTGGCCAAGGCCAAACCCCACGGGGCCTCGTTTCTGAAAAACGCCCCCCTGGGAATCGTGGTACTGGGGGACACCTCGGCCTCGGACGTCTGGGTGGAAGATACGTCCATTGCCTCCATATTCATCCACCTGGCCGCCCATGACATGGGTCTGGGCTCCTGCTGGATTCAAATCCGGAAACGGGAACACAACGACCGGATGGATGCCAATGAATACATCAAGGACCTTCTGGATATCCCGGAACACTTTGCCGTGGAATCCATTTTGGCCGTGGGGTATCCGGATGAGTCCAAGAAAGGACACGACCGGGAAAGCCTGAATTTCGATAAAGTCTTCTTCAACCAATATGGTAAAACCGAATAAGTGAGCATCAAGAACGACATTCTCAGGCTGGTCCAAAAACGGGAAAGTGAAATCCCCACCCTGCCGGTGGTGGTGGATCGGATCATTGCCGCAGCAGCCAATGACAAGACCACCACCGACGGCCTGGCCCACATCATTGCCTACGACCAGGCCATGACCAACAAATTGCTCCAGCTGGCCAACTCCATGTACTATGCCCAGCGCAACAAGGTGGAGACCATCAAACGGGCCATCTCGGTCATAGGCTTTGATGAAATCATCGGCATTGCCATGGGCATGACCATTTTAAAGGAACTCACGGACAAGGAGGGCCTCCCCCTGGACATGAAGGCCCTCTGGATCCACGGCATCGGTGTGGCCACCATTTCCAAATCCCTGGCCCAGCGGGTCAACCCCGCCATCGCCAGTAAAATTTTTATCCCGGCCCTGCTCCACGATCTGGGGAAACTCATTTTTTCCCAATATTTCAAAGAGGAATACAACAAGGCCCGTGGGCTGGCCATGGACAAAAAAATCCCCCTGTACAAGGCGGAAAAAGCAGCCCTGCAAATAGACCATGCCGCCCTAACCGGCCTGTTGATGAAACGGTGGGACTTTCCCCCGACCATCTTCTTTCCGTGCCGGTTCCATCACAACCCCGAGGCCGCACCGGTCCAGTACAGATACCAGTCGCTGATCATCAACCTGGCCGATTACCTGACCCAAAAAGCCGGCATCGGACACAGCGGCAATCCCAAGGCTGTGGCCATCAAAAATATCACCAAAAAAATAGGCATCAATGAGTCGGTGCTGCGCCTGAGCATGGATCAGCTCAGACGCAGGGAAGATGAAATCAAAGAATTCTTCCGCATCACCACCGAGTAAGGCTGAACCCTGGGCCAGATCCCTGGCCCCAACACATCAACACTCCATACGGATCACATCTTTTCCCTGGAAAGCCACTCCCCCACCCGCTTTAGGCCCTCGGCCGTGGACACACGGGGTTGATATCCCAGATCCCGTTTCACCCGGGAAATATCAAACCAATGGGAGGTGGCCAACTCCTTGGCAACGAACCGGGTCATGGGCGGCTCACTTTTAATCTTCAAGATCCCATAGACCTTTTCCAGAATCCAACCCACGGCATAGGCGGCCTTTGCGGAGATATGTCCCTTCACCGGCGGTTTTCCCCCTGCGGCCAGGAAAGCATCCACCAGCTCCCATTTTGAAATGGGATCATCCTGGCTGATGAAATAGACATTTCCCGACAATGAAACATCCTTTTCCAAACATTGTGCAGCCAGAACATGGGCATGGGCGGCATTGTCCACATAGATGGTATCCACCCGGTCATCCCTGCGGCCAATGCGCCTCAACCGATGGCCCCGCTGGATAATCCGGGGAATCAGATGATTATCCCCCGGCCCCCAGATCAAATGGGGACGGAGGATGATGGAAGGCAGGCCGGCCTTGGAAGCAGCAATGACCCGCTGCTCGGCCAGGGCTTTGGTGGCCGGGTAATGGGTGAGGTAATTGTCAGGATAGGGCACGGATTCATCCACACCTTCCATGTCATTTTCATCAAATACCACCGAAGGAGAGCTGGTATGAATCAAGGGAATCCGCCCCTGGTCCATGCAGGCCTGGATGACATTTTCCGTACCCAGGACGTTGATGCGGTGGTAGCTGTCATAGCTCCCCCAGACACCGGCCTTGGCCGCCACATGGAAAACCGTATCCATGCCCTCCACTGCCCTGGAAACGGCATGGGGATCGGCCAGGTCCCCCTGGATCTGTTTCACCCCCATCCCGTCCAGGTCCGAATAAAATTGACGGGAAAAGGAGGTAATATTTTTCCCGGAATTTAAAAGTTCCCTGATAATGGCCTTCCCAAGGAACCCACCACCACCTGTTACCAAAATATTTTTCATTTAAATTTCAACACCTTTCCTGGCAACTGTGATTTTCCAGAAAAATTCATACAAAAAAGGTTTGACAAGTGCGCCGCATTCGCGTAAAAAAGCTCTCATCTTTCGCTGAGCGGGAATAACTCAGTGGTAGAGTGCGACCTTGCCAAGGTCGAAGTCGCGGGTTCAAATCCCGTTTCCCGCTCCACTTTTTCTTTTCTTCCCAAGTTTTAATTCCCGACTAAAATTCAAGTGTTTGACCCCAATTGTTTTGAATGCAGATTTCATACAACGCAATTGCCGTTGTCAAATCAAACAGGGCCATCCCCACGGACTTGAAAAACAAAGTTTCTCCCGGCTTTACGGAATGGCTGCGTTCCACCAATTGGGCAAAGGGCAGAATCCCATCTTCGGAAACCACCTTCTTTTCAATTGGAATGCAAAGATCGCCGGACTCTTTGGTTGCAAACGGGGTATCTGCATAAACGGCATCGGCCGTTGAAATAACCGCATCGGGAAACTCCTTCATATCCGGTCGAAAGGATCCAATGGAAATGAATGTTTTCCCCTTCACCAAATCCACATCGTCTGCAAACAACGGGGTTGAACTGGTGGTGGCGGCAATGATGAGTTGGGACTTTTCCACCAGGGCTTCAGCGGACTCGGCCACCTTGAATTCCACCCCGGAATAAAGCTGCCCCAGCTTGTCTGCCATGGCAAGGGCGGCATCTTCATGGAGATCGTAAATCCACATGGTTTTAATATCGCGGTTGTTCAAGGCATACCGCGCCTGGCTGAAACCCTGTACACCGGCTCCCATCACCCCGGCCACGGCCAGGTCATGGGGGGTTAACAGGGAAACCCCCATCCCCCCAACGGCACCGGTCCGCTCCGCAGTCAATGCAGCCCCGTCCATTACGGCCAGAGGTTTTCCGGTTTCATTGCTGGATAAAACCACCATGCCATTCACCGAAGGCTCACCCAGTTCCGGTGCCCCCGGAAAAACAGAAACCAGCTTGGTGGCAAAGTATTGTCCCGAAAAACAGGGCATGAGCAAGAGCATATTTTCCCCATCGCCCACATGGGCCCGGTCGGGCATATTAAAATCATTTGCCATCACCTTTGCATAGGCCTGACCCACCGCCTCCTGAATCAGATCCGCATCCACCTTGGCAATCGTCGCTCTATTCAAAAACAGCATGTCTTTCCTTTCTGATTAAGGTTTGAAAAATCCCATACCACAGCCCGGGGCAAAAAACCACGAAAACCCCGGTGGACGTGGAATTTTCATTTTCCCACAAACTGTGGTAAAACAAGGCTTTTATTCAAAATTTTCAAGGAGTATCTGAATGAACCCAACGGAACAGGTGTTGTGCATCCACAGAAATCGACTACCGGAAAACTGGGTTGAAACCCAGAGTCGAGTGCCCATGGACCTGGACACATTTGTCGCCAAATGCACCCAAGCGGGGTTTGAGTTTGTGGACCGCCCCAAGGCCGAACAGAATCCGGACCTCAAACAGGTCATCCCCTATATTGTGCTTCAAACCCAGGATGAAAAGGAAACCGCCATTTACAACCGACAGGGCAGCGAAGCCCGCCTCCACGACCTCTGGTCCCTGGGCATCGGCGGCCACATCAATCCCGAAGACACGGACAAGGCCATGGGTTTCAAGGAAATCCTCATGGCGGGCATGGAACGGGAACTCAGCGAAGAACTGGCATCCCGTCCCCGGGAAGACAAACCGATTTTCAGGGGAATCATCAGCGAAGACATCACCGATGTGGGTAAGGTACACCTTGGTGCGGTATTCCAGATACGCACCTCGGACCGGTCGGCCTGGAAGCCGGGGGAAGAACTCCACCTCTTCCAATGGGAAGCCACCGACCAGGTCAAGGAACGCAACATGGAACTCTGGTCGGAAATGGCCCTGGAATTGATTAGTTAGTTCTTCTGATCCAAGACCTTTAAAACCACCGACTCTTTATTCTTTAAAATCTTCGATCCCCGGGTGATCTTGCAAAGGCTGATGCCGTATTTACCGGCTATCTTTCGCTGGGTCACCCCCCGATGGAGATCCTTAAGCAGTTTCCACCTCAAACAGAGATCCTCCCGTTCCGCCGGCGTCAAAAGGTCTTCAAAAAACAAATTAAGCTCATCCACATCGGACATGGATGCAAACACTTCCAAAAGATCTTCGTCAAGTCTCATCGATTTATCCTGTTCTCGGGTTTCAAATTCGTCGGATTCATTCTTCTTCAAAGGATTGGACCTGGTAGGTGGACAGGGTCAAGCCCCTTCGCTTCCAGGCATTTTGCTCCAACCCGGCCTTCATGCAAAGCTGGGAAAGAAATAGGGCCGGCTCGGGAAGCTGTTCCCACACCTGGGGAAGGAAGGTGGCACCCCGCCCTTCCTTCTTAATTATCACACCGTCCACAAAGGGACGAACCAGCTCAAAAATTTCATCCCCAAAGGCATGGGGTTGTTCCTTGGGGCAGGTCAGAATACTGATCTCCATCACCACCCGGTCAAATTCCCCGGGGGCCAGGGGAGAAAAACGGGGATCTTTAAAGGCGGCATTGATGGCATTTTCAACCACGCCCTGGGCCAATGGTTTGTGGGCCACGATGGAACCGATACAGCCCCGCAGGGCTTGATTATCCCTTTCATGGAGGGAAACAAAAACCCCGCGCTTTTCCTGGAAGACAGGGGCGTCAAGGGAATCATCCGTCACCCCCCCATTGTCGATCCCCAGCCGATGGGCCAGGGTATTCCTGGCCAGCTCAAGGAGTTGCCGCCCCTCTTCTTCCGTATATTGGTATGCCATGCTACCTCCCTGGTTATCTTTTCCAGCCATCCCGGAATCCAAAGCCTGAAACAACGCCCACCAAAGGGATTCTGAACCCACCCTCAAAAACAGACGGATTCATCCGCAATCACTAGCATTCCAGTGCTTTTCCATTGCCTATTTTTACCATCTGCGTGGAACCCCCACCCATGGTAGGGATAGATTCCAATGACTAGTCCGAATTCAGACTCACCCGGATTGACGTCCAAAAACAACTTAATTTATTATAAACTTTAGCAAACGATTTCCCAATGCTCATGGACCCATTCAAAATAAGGCAGAACCATGACCCATTCCCACCAAAAGCTGATCCACAATCTCATGGAGATTGGCGTAGAAGCACCACTCATCCCCGGTTTTGTCAGAAGCCTTGCCAATGCCTGCCTGGTGAATCCGGCCATGACGGCCCCCCAGGCCAATAAACGGCTAAAATACCTGGGATGGCATGATGTGGAGATCGATTATCACACCCTTCAACTGGCCTTGAACGCCTTTGAGGACCAAGGTATGAACGAGTTGGAATACAAATCCGCACCCTGGTATATCAAACGCTTCAACCCCTGTCGGCGTCCCCAGGCCACCACCGCCTGAAGCCAATTCAAACGGCTATTCCGGAAACCGTTTATTGATTTCCAGGAAGGCGTCCATGTTTTCCAGGAACAATTTCGTCAGCCCGGGATCAAATTGCGTCCCCGAGGCCTCCCTGAAAAAATTTTCAATGCGCTCCCGCGACCAGGCTTCTTTATAGCAACGGGCATGGCTGAGGGCGTCAAAGACGTCGGCCACCGCACCAATTCGCCCAAAGATATGAATCCCATGGCCGGCCAAGCCGTTTGGATATCCGGTACCGTCCCACCGTTCATGGTGCTGGTGGGCCACAATGGCCGCAGCCTGCATGATGGGGCGACTGGACTTTTTCAAAATTTCATACCCAATGGGGGCATGCTGCTTCATGATTTCAAATTCATGGGAGGTCAGCTTCCCCGGCTTGTGGAGAATGGACTCGGGCACACCGATTTTCCCCACGTCGTGCATGGGAGCGGCCAGCCGTAAAAGCTCGGCCTGGCCGGGATCCATGCCGGATTTCACGGCCAGAAGATAACAGAATTCAGCCACCCGGTTCACATGGTTGGCCGTCTCCTGGGACCGGGTTTCCACCACTTCCCCCAGGGTCAGGATCACCTCCTTCTGGGTATTGATGATCTCATGGGCCAGACTGAGGTTTTCAAAGCCCACGGCAATGTTGTGGGCATAGATCCGCAACAGATTTCGATCCACTTCGGTGAGATCAAAGGGTGCCTTGAGGTAAAAAAGGCTGACCACGCCTTCCTTGGAGGTATTGGCCCCCATGTAATACCGGCCCTGGAAATATTCTCCCCCGGACCGGCAAAGCTCCCGGGCTTGTTGGGTAAATTCCGGGGAAAAGCTCTGGTCCAACCGATCATCCCGTCTCCCCTTAAATATTCCGGTTCCGGCCATGAGTCGGATGTGATCCCGGGGCATGCCCACAAAGTAGGCGGCATCCCCGCCCTGGTCGACTCCCACCTGGATAATGCGGTGGAGCTGCTCCAACACACTTTCCCCAAAACCGGAAAAGGATTGGTGCTGAAACACCCGGGCCGTTGCCCGGGTGATCCGCGCCATGCCCTCCCGGCTGCGTTCAATGGTACGCAGACTTTCATAGGCCCGCAGGCAAACCGTGACCGAGGTGAACAGCTTTTGGGCCGTCAACTCGGTCTTGGTTTTATACTCATTGATGTCATACCGGGTGATCACATCCTGTTCCGGTGCGATCCCGGGCTGGCCCGTGCGCAGCACGATGCGGACGATGCCATTGCCCAACTGATTCCGGATATAGTCCACCAGCGCCAACCCGGTGTCCTCCTCCTCCATGACCACATCCAAAAGGATCAGGGCAATGTCGGACTCCTCCCGGAGGGCCGCCTTGACCTGATCCCCATCATAGGCATGGATCAATCGCAGGGGGGATCCCTTAAAGGTAAAATCCTTCAAGGTGAGCCGGGTGATGTCGTGGACTCCCTGGTCATCGTCCACAACCAAAATATTCCAGGGGGCTCCCTTGGCGGTTACCGCTTCGGGATTGGGGTCTTCTTCGGCAAACTCAACAACAGCATCATCGTCCAAAAGCACCATGCCGGGGACCTGTTTTTATCCTTTCTGGCTGAAATAAATATCCACCAGTTGTTCCGCAAGCCCCACATAGGTCGCCGGGGTGAGTTCATCCATGCGGGTTTTGAATTCCCCGGGCACCTTTTCCAGCTTGCCCACAAATTCGGAAAGATCGGCCTTGGTGATCCGGTGTCCCCGGGTCAGGTCCTTGAGCCGTTCATAGGGATTTTCCTCGCCAAACACACGCATGGCGGTCTGGAAGGGTTCGGCAAGCAATTCCTGATTTCCGTCCAGATCCTTGAGCAGCACATCTTCGGCCAGATCCACCTTGGACAATCCCTTGAGCGCATTTTTGATTCCAATGCAGAAATACCCAAATGCAGAACCCAAACTTCTGAGCACGGTGCTGTCGCTCAGATCCCGCTGCCATCTGGATTTCAGCAATTTCACACTGAGGTGTTCCATCATGGAAATGGCAATGCCCATGTTTCCTTCACTGTTTTCAAAATCAATGGGATTGACCTTGTGGGGCATGGTGGAGGAACCGGTCTCCCCGGCCTTGACCCGCTGTTTGAAATACCCATTGCTGATGTAGCCCCACATGTCCCGATCAAAATCGATGGTCACGGCGGCGGCCCGGATCAGGGTATGGAGAACAAAGGAGAGGGCGTTACCCGGGTTGATCTGGGTGGAAAAAAGAATGGGTTCCAGGCCCAGGTGCTGGGAAACAAAGCGCTGGGAAGCGGCGGGCCAGTCAATGTCCGGGAAAACAAAATAATGGGCATTGTAGTTCCCGGTGGCCCCGTTAATCTTGGCCTGGACCTGTTTGTCGGCCAGAATCTGCCGTTCCTGGTCGATGCGCCAGGCAAAATTGACAAACTCCTTGCCCACGGTGGTGGGGGTGGCCGGCTGTCCATGGGTCCGGGACATCATGGGGGCAGCCTTATGGGCCAGGGCCTTTTCCTCCAGTTTCCCCTGGAACTCGGCCAGAAGCTCCTGGGCCAGATCCTTGCCCTTTTTCAACATCAGGGCGTAGGCGGTGTTGTTGATGTCGTCGGAGGTGCAGGCAAAATGGACCCATTCCTTAATGTGGCCCAGGCCGGCGGCTTCCAACCCTTCCTTAATATAGTATTCCACAGCCTTGACATCGTGGTTGGTCTTCCGCTCAATGGCCTTGACCTGCTCGGCGCCGGAAACGTCAAAATTATCCAGGATGGCATCGATTGCGGCCGTATCCAGTGAAATTTCACCGGCAAGTTTCAAATCGGTGATAATAAATTTCAGCCACTCAATTTCCACCTGAATCCGATGCCGAATCAGACCGTATTCGCTAAAAACATCGGAAAGGGTTTCGGTTAATTTGGCATATCGTCCGTCCAGGGGGGTAATTGCCTTAATCTGTGTCATAGCCTTTTCAGTACTCCGTTTAATACTGCCGAACAAAACTAAATAGTTAAATTCATTGACATTTGTTAATGTTTTCTTTACATAGACTCTGGGTGTCGAATGCTTCTAAAGATATCAGACTATCCCCGGGTTGACAATCCAAAAGCCGGATCGAACCCGCGGCCAACCCCCACCGCAGATGTGAACTGAAATCAGGTGCTTTTGTTTTTTCCAAACCTAGTTTTTTTAGGATTTATCCAGTCTTCCATATTGACAAAAGGTCGGGTTTTACAGTATTTTACCTAACGTTTTTTTAAGACTTAACCCTATATGATAATAGCCAAATGTGTTGCAGGAGTTAAAATTTTATGGCAGTAACAAAAACCATTATTGCAGAAAAGATACAAAATCGACTGAACCTTTCCAGAACGGCCACCTATGAAATCATGGAAGAGTTTCTCGAAATCATCAAAGAAACCATTGCCAACGGAGAGGACATCATGATCAGCGGATTTGGTAAGTTTTGTGTCAACGAGAAAAAAGCAAGAAAAGGCCGCAATCCTGCAACCGACGAAGAAATGACACTGCCCGCAAGAAGAGTAGTGACATTCAAGTGTTCAGGAAAACTCAGAGACTTGATCAATTCTTAAGATTTAGGGGATGAACATACCTGAAAACCTTATCACACTGACCATTCTAACTGCCTTGATCGGCGGTTATCTGTTGGAGGCCCTGGCCGACGCGTTAAACCTTGGCCGGCTCACCCCCAACCTTCCCAAAGAATTCTCAGATACATATGATGCTAAGGTATATGCTGCATCCCAGGAATACCTAAAAACAACCACCAGGTTCGGACTGTTGACCAACAGTTTGAACCTGGTTCTTGTTTTGGCCTTTTGGTTCTTACATGGCTTTGAATACCTGGATCTTCTGGTGCGTGGCCTGGGTTACGGCCCCGTGGTCACCGGCATTCTATTCATTGGTGGATTGACCGCCCTGCGGTTTATCCTCGGCCTTCCCTTTAAAGTCTATTCCACCTTTGTCATTGAAGAACGGTTTGGCTTTAACACCGTCACCCCGTCCTTATTTATAAAAGATCTGCTCAAGGGCATGGGACTGGGCACCCTCATCGGCATCCCCTTTCTGGGGATGATTCTCTGGCTGTTCCAGACCCTGGGTACCCAGGCCTGGCTATACGGCTGGGGGGTCACCCTGGTCTTCACCCTGGCCATGCAATATTTGATTCCCACCTGGATCATGCCCCTGTTCAACCGGTTTTCCCCCATTGAGGAAGGCGAGTTGAAAGAGGCCATCATGGCCTATGCACGGAAAATCAACTTTCCCCTGACCCAGGTCTTTGTCATGGACGGCTCCAAGCGCTCCACCAAATCCAATGCCTTTTTCACCGGGTTTGGAAAAAACAAGCGCATCGTCCTCTTTGACACCCTGATCCAAAACCACACCACCCAGGAACTGGTTGGGGTGTTGGCCCATGAAATGGGCCATTACAAGAAAAAGCACATCCAGACCCGACTGGCCATGGGGGCAGTGCACACCGGAGTAATTTTCTTCCTCCTCTCCCTCTGCCTCTCCATGAAAAGCCTTTTTTCCGCTTTTTTTGTCACCACCCCGTCGGTCTATGCCGGACTGATTTTTTTCAGCCTGCTCATGTCACCGGTGGACATGGTGGTTTCCCTGGGAATCCAGGCCCTGTCACGGAAGGATGAATACGAGGCAGACCGGTATGCCGCCCGGACCCTGGGCACGGGAGAACATCTGATTAAGGCATTGAAAAAACTCTCGGTCCACAACCTGTCCAACCTGACTCCCCACCCCTTATATGTAATGCTCAATTACAGCCATCCTCCGGTGATTGACCGAATCCGGGCCCTGGACCAATTGACACCCGCCCAAAAACAAGGAGCAGAGGCATGACGCGTTTATTTGTAACCGCCGACGTCCACGGCAGCCTGGGCACCTGGATGACCATCCAGGCCTTAATGGAAGAAAAGGACACCCTGGTGGTGGCCGGAGACCTCTTTGACACC
>JAKSBM010000146.1 GCA_022361135.1 Desulfobacterales bacterium
CCGGCCTGGGAACAGACGGCCTCCAGCCATTGCTCAATCATCCTATGCCCTTCCAATGGCCGTCATGGTCTGGTAGTCGGCCTGGGCCAGCGACTGGAGCATTTGGATGCAGGTCTGAATGACCTCAATGGCTTTTTGCCGCAATTGGGAATTGGCATCCTTCATGGTGGAAAGCATTTGGGATTTGCCTTCATTGATGGCGATGTCGGCATCAATAAATCCGGTGATACAACCGCCGATGGAATTACTCATCCCACCACCGGCCTGGCCAAACCCAGTCCATGCACCTGAAATTGCCTGGTTCGTCGAATTTTTCATTGCCATGACGCCGCCGGCAATCTGGGCACCGGACGCAACCAAGCCGCAAATTAAGTTAACGACGGCCTTGGTTTTTAAGTCCGAAGCTTTTTCCTTGGCAAGGTCCATGATCTGATCCCGCAACTCGGTATTCTGGAACAATTGGCTGGCGGACTCTTCCCCGGCCAGTTCAATCATGGCCAGCATGAAAAAAGCAATGGCTTCCTTGATGGACATTTGGGTATCCACCTGTGAGGGATCCAAGGCCCCCTTGGGCGGAAGAATACCGGCAATATCATCCTGGGTCAGATTGTCCACCCCGGCAAAGGATTGCCAGGCCGAACGAATCTCGTTAATCAAGGCGTCCTCACAATCGGCATTCAACGATTTGACCACCTGGGTGAAAACTTCATCCATGGACATGTTGGGATTGGCGGCAACGGCCTTGTCAATGGCATCACCCACCGTTGAGGAATCCACACCGGGCAGGGCTTCCATGATTTTATTATTCAACTGGGCAAGTGCCTTGTCATCATCGGCGGTTGCCGTTTCCGAACCATAATCCCGAAGGGCGTCCAAACAAAGGCTGCCTGAAATCTGGGTTGTCATCTTTATTTTTCCTTATTCGGGAATATTATCCCCGTTGAAGATTAATGCCTGAAATCATTTCCATATCGGAAACAATGGTATCCATGGAATCGGCCACCTGCCCGCGAATGGCTTCAAAAATCTTGCTCAAAATACTGGCGGTCAATTCCTGCTCCATGTTCCGGGTTTCGGAGAGTTTATCCAGGAGGGCGGCCAATTCCAGCAAGTCCGCTTGGCTGATGGCCAACTCATAGTTTTTAATGGTGCTCACCCCCTGGGTGACTCCAGAAGCAATACTACAGGCGGCTGCAGTCACATTCGTGGCGGTGACGGCTCCGCTGATACCGGCCGTGGCGGAGGCCGTTCCAGCGGTGCATATAATGGCAGTAACGGTCAAGGCCATTTGCACCCCAAAGGAAAACCACATGGCAAATTCATCTTCGTCAATGTCCATCCCCATGGCATTGAGGAGTTTGGCAATCCCCCGACCGGCTTCGGCAAAGAGATCAATTTTATGGCCGCACTCTTCGGAAACAGCAGAGACGGTATTGTTCAAGGCCAGGGCCACCAGACAGGCCGCCCCGATGATGAGCATGGCTCCCACGGGCGCCCCCACCCCGGTTGAAATGGCCACAGCAGCCACGGCACAGGCCAAGGCCGCTCCGATGCAACAGGCCACCACACCGGCCCACTTGGCCAACTTCCCCCAAAAGCCTGCACTTTCGGACTTCTTGGTCTCTTCGATTTTCTTTTCAATGAACTCTTCCATCTTTTCCTTTTGGATGGATTTATTGGCCTTGGCCGTCACCGTGGTTTCCTCCCCAACGGCCTCTTCCATCTCGCCCTGGAGCATTTGCCAGAGAAGCACCAGGTACTCCCGATCTCCCTGGAGCAGGGAATCCTTGGTATAGGTATCCAGGACCTGGGCCATGTCGGAAACGCCCACGGCCATCCCCTGGGTGAGTTCTTCCCATTCGGTTTTAATGGAACTGGCCGCCTCGGCCGAGAGGGAGACATTAAAGGCTTTGGTAATATGATCCAGCATGGCCTGGGGATCCAAATCCTTTGCCGGAACATTGCCCTGTTCCGCCACATAGGTATCCAGGGCCTTGAGGATTTCCAGCTCATTTTTCTGGGGAAAGGCCTGCTTCAATGCATCGACCACTTCGCCAAACTCCTGCTGGACCTCATTCTGCATGGGGGACGATGAAATTTGTCCAACGCGTTCCGTCATGTTTTTCTCCTCCCTAGTCCGTTAAAAGGACCATCCATTTTTTTGCCTTTTCCACGGCAATGATCTCACCGGGGACCCCACCATGGGCAGCGGAACCGGCCATGGTGAAAAAGGCCCGGGCCTCTTCCCGATTTTCCATGCCCAGCAGGCATTTACCGGCCCGGTAAAGCAGGCCGGGGGTTTGTTCACCACAGGCCATGGCCATGGAATAATGGGTTAGGGCAACATCGTATTTTTCCTGGGCCTCCGAGGCAGCGGCCAGACCAATTTGAAAACGGGTCTCCCCGGGTTCCATGGTCCGCAGCAATAAAAACAGATTTTCAGCCAATTCATAATTTTCAGCCGCAAAGGCACCATGGGCTTTATGGTAGATGGCTTCAAGCCCCTCGCTGGGGAGGCCGAGCCCCGATTGTTTTTCCATGGTTTGGGCCAGCTTGGAACGCAGGGTATCCCATTCCTTCACAAAATTTTCCGTATCCAATTTCACATCCATGTCTTCCTCCTTTTTCAGGCAGACAAGAGGTTGATAAATCCTTCGGCTTTTTCAATGTAAATCTGCTTGGCCGCTTCCCTGTTCTCATTTTTACAAGCAGCGGCCAGTTTGAAATGGTCCAGGGCATCTTCCTTCTTCCCCAGATTCATGAGACAGACACCGGCCCGGAAGGGGGCCACGGGATCAAAAAGGGTGGTGGCCAAAACCATAAAATAGAAAGGAACCGCAGACTCGTAACGCCGCTGCCCCTCCAGGGCACCGGCCAGCCCTAAAGCGGCACGGGTATCCTTATGGTTCAAGTAGAGCATGGCTCCAAAAATCTGCTCTGCCTTTCCATAATCCTCCAATTGCAGGGCATTCTGACCACTGGTAAAAATGGCCTCCATATCCCGGTCGGGCATTCCCGCAACCTGTGCCAGGCTCAAATCCTCGGTGAGAATGGCATCCATGCGGGATGCGGCGTTTTCATATTCAGCCAATAGTTTTTTCGGATCAATGGCATCCATTGGGCATTCCTTTTCCTTTGAATTTGGGATCACCCACCCGAGGTGCGTCCCTGGGTGGACATGAGATCGGTGGCTTTCTTCACGGCATTGGCTGCCATCTGCTGGGCTTCACTGGAATCCTTCACCGCCATATCCACCTTGGTGGACAGGGCATTCAACTCCGTGGATTCAATATCCTTCTGCTTATTCAACACATCGATGTAGGACTGCATTTCATCTTCGTTATGCTTGTTGTCATCATTGACATCAATGCCGTCGAACTTATCCCGACCCGTTTTCCCTCCCCCCATGATTTTAACCATGTAATTTTTGAATGTGGATCCGGCATGGGGGGCATTATTCTTGGAAGCGGCCTCTCCCTTTTTCTGGTGGGCAATCTTTGATACGTCCAGGCATTCTTTGTATTTGTCATGCTGCTTCTCGTATTCGTTCAATCGCGTCTGCATGGTCTTTTCCTCCTGGCCGGCAAAATAGGCCGCCACCATGGCAAAATTGGCAATGGGGCTTCCCCCCCCTTGAATGACGCTTTTGAGCTCTGATATATTCCCGCCCTTACCGGCGGAATAGGCACCGGTGATGAAATTGGTTCCGTCGATGGATGATATGGCCATGTTCCTTCCCCCTTACAAACGGATTCGCGTTCTTTTTTTCTTTTTTACCGGTGATACGGATTCGGCCAGGGCCTCCCTTTCCGGGAGATCATTTCCCAGGATGGGGGGCAGCTCCTTACCGGCGGCGGAAAACATGGCCTGGAATCGTTCCCGGGTTTCCGGGAGGATGCCGGTTTTGAGGATCAGACACTCCAACTCGTCCATGGATTTCACCCCAAAGCGTTCCAACATCCTTTCATTCTCTTCCCGGCTTTTCTCCACCAGGGCGCGGAATCGCTCCAGTCGCTTATCGGCAGCGGCCATGTCCCGATCAATGGCACGGATATCCGCCTCTATTTTCTGCAATTTTTCCATTTTTTCTGCATCTGCCATTATTCGTTTTCCTTTTCCTGCGCCATCTCGGCGATGAGGCTGAGGTGATGATCGGTGGAGCCGACCATGAATCGTCTGTTTTTATACCGGACCATGCAGATCTCCCGCTTGGGACCCAGGCTGATCCGATCCTCCAGGGTCAAATCACGACCCCGGCCGGAGGATACGCCCAGCTTCAGGCCGTATCGCTTCACCAGCCAGAGCACCATACCCAGGAATCCCAGGATGGAAAAAATGATTACCAGGGATTGTAAATATCCGCCCAAGGCCATGGTCTCCTCCCTATACCCGGATGAAATGTGCCCCGGGAATCTCCGAAGCCGCTGGCTGATCTGAATATCCGGACAAAACATCCTGCCAGTATCGGGCCGCCCCCAGGAATTCGCCCCAGGCCGAGCCAAAGCCCTCCCAATCCGTCACCGGCAAATCCAGGGTGGTGGTGAGGCAAAGATGGCCGGTTTCCCGATCCAGGGAGAGTTGCCCGCCGCCGGTGTATTCCCACAGGTGATTGCCGCAGAGGATGCGATACAAAAGATGGGAATCCCCCAAATCGGGCTTTCCGACGTAGATGGCAGTCTCCATGGCCTGGGTTCCGGGGGAAAGATAAAAAATGAACACCATATCCATGGCCGGAATGACGGCCCTGCCGTCCCCATCCAGAACGGCATCAGCCACCCCGCCTTCCCGGGTTAGAAAATTCAATATTTTTTGGGCCTGTTCTTTTAATTCCATGGACTGCCTCCTTATACCGAAACCATGCCGCCGGTCGGGGACGGATTCCCATGGGCGGCCTGCTCAAGTTTCTTTTTCCAATACCGGGCGGCACCGATTAAAGGGGCCCAGGCAACTTCCAATTGGGCGGGTTCTTCCAGGGGAAGGCGCAATTGGTGGCAAAGACAAAGATGCCCGGTTTCCTCATCCAGGGAAAGACTTCCCCCCCCGGTTTTCTCTCCAAAATGGTTGGATTCGAGGATCTCCTGCAACAGGGCGGCGTCATCCAGGTCCGGCTGCCCCATGTAAATGGTGGACACCAAAGCCCCGGCGGTATCGGCCAGGTAAAACAGAAAACTCATCCCATCGGCATCAAGGCCGGCGGCCTGGTTTTCATCCCATTTTACCGACGGACAGCCCATCTGCCCGGTGAGGTAGTCCAAAAGTTCCTGGCCGTGTTCAAAATTTCCCATTATTCACCCCTCCCTTCCAGGGCCTGGTTTAAGGTATCCCAAAGCCCGGGGGAGGTATTCAATGTGTCCTCCACCCCATCCAATTGGAGGGCCAGGGCCAGCTGGTCCTGCTCCTGGGCATTCAACCCCTGGACGGCCCGGTTGCAGGCGGCCTGCTTTGCCGCCATGGCGTCCCCGTCGGTCTTGTGGGCCAAACTTGAGGAAATGGCATCCACGGTGGACCGGAGGGTCTGCCGCATGTCCCCGTCCAATCGTGTTTTGTTCCCCTTGCCCAATGCGGCCAATTGCCCCACTAAATGTCGGGATTGCCCGGCCAGGATCCGCTTGTTCATCTCCCCGGCACTGTCGCCCCGGCCCAATTCCTTGGCATCCATGACAATTTCATTGCCAATGCGGTGCTCGATATGATCCCACCGATTTTCCAAATCATGCTTAAAGTCCTGGATGGCCCCTATCCATTCCTGATCCTGGAAATCCATAGATTCCTCATCCTGGAGACAATGTTCCATGGCATTGTCTAAATTTTGGACCATGCTCTTCACCCCGTAGGCAGTGTTGGTTTTCTGGGGGCTGTTTTTCTCCAGAATTTTTACCAGTTCACCCCGGCCCTGGTCCCGGGCCTTGTCAACCAAGTCTTGGTACGCCTTACCCACCTGCTTATCCATGCGTTCCTTGCGGGTGCCCTTGGTCTTCTGCAGCCCCAGGAGGGTTTTCAGCCCACCAAATCCATGCTTGATGGACTGGAGCAGATCCCGGAAGAAACTCTTTTTCCGATCCGCGGGTCCGCTGGCATCCCGATCCGCCTGCTTCAGGGTGGAAATCCGGCAGCCATGGCTCTCCATTTTCAAAAAAATTCGATCCCCCTGGGTACCGCAAATGCCGTCGGACATGCCCCCGTAAAGCAGGGTACCCAACCCATGGGGCAACTTCATGTCGATGCCCCGGTGGCCACACCCTTCGTGGGAGGTGAATTCGGGAATATGGGTGGAAGAGCGCTGGTATACCTGGTTACAGGAATCCAGGTAATTCCGGATTTTATGGTCGGGATCGGGCAGATTAAAGGCGCCCTGACTAAAATATCCGGTCTTCTGGAAGGCCTTGGCGGCCACAAAGGTCATCAGATCCCGGATGTCATCGGTGGTGGCCTTACCGGCGGTCCCGTCCAGAATTTTTCCATGGACGGCAAACCCGTTTTCCACCCGTTTTTGAAGTTCGGTCCGGGCGGCATCCCGAAGTGCATCCCCCCGAAGTCTGGGGTGCATGGCCTTAATTTCCTTGGCAATGGTTCTGCTGCCAACGGCGGTGGAGCGCCCCTGGGGGGGCAGCTGGATGTCCAGGGTCGGCGGCAGTTTTCCCCGCCGGTTTTCCTGCGCCGATCGGGTGCGCCGGGGATCGGTCTCAACCCCGCCCTGTTCCGGAGCCATGGAGGAAATGGGTGGAGTTGAAAGGTTTTGTCCCCCGATTTCCCTGGATTGGGAAGGGGTTTGTGGTAAGCCCCCCAATTGATCCAAAACCAGGGATTCCGTCCGGGCCGTATCCGATGGTTGATTTCCTCCCGGGGGCTGGGCTGTGGAAATGTCCCGGGGCTGGCTGATATCTGAAATGGTATTCGTCAATGTTCGTCCTCTATGTTCGGGTCCAATACATGGCATTCACGCTGCGATGTAGATGTTTTTTTGCAACGGCCATGCCAACTCGAAACATCCTGTTTTTTAGCTTCTTTTCAAATTCAACCTTGATGCATTGCCAACTTTATTGCCGATCA
>JAKSBM010000968.1 GCA_022361135.1 Desulfobacterales bacterium
AACCCTGAAGGAAAATATCCAGCGCACGGGCGACCCCCTGGGATTCACACGCAACTACTGGTCGGAATGGGCCCATGGCCTGGAGCTGCCCAAGGGCGGGGATACGGTATTGTACACGGCCCGGATGTACCAGATGCTCCCCTTTGTCCTCCAGACCACCCAGATGGTTCCCACGGTGAAACCCTTCCTCACGGTCCCCGGTGTCAGTCCCCTGTTGCGGGCCGGGAACCGGCTGGCCGGAGAGTGCATGATCCGCATGATGGCCAGGAATGAAGATGAAATCCGCTTCCAGGGGAAAAAGGCCCTTGGCGGAATCGCCAAAGCCCTGAATTCCGTGGGCATTCGCCCGGGATTTCTCTACGATGACGAACCGTACAGCGGTGCCCTTCTCCACGACCTGGGGCTGGAGGGACAGATCCTTCCCCATGTGCGGCAGGTCTGCCGGACCTTCCTGGACCACGGGGTGAAGACCATCATCACGGTGGACCCCCATACCACCCACATGTTGAAACTGATTTTCCCCACCATTGTCCCCGAATTTCACCCCGAGGTTCGCCATTACACAGAATTGCTCCAGGAAAGGGGTAAATCGGAGAACTGGACACCTTCCGACCTGCTTCCCCTGGAATTTGTCCTCCACGATTCCTGTGTCATGACCCGGGATCTCGATCTTGTGGCTCCCATCCGGAATCTTTCCAACCAAATGGGATTTAAATTAAACACACCGGAGAACAACGGCAAAAACACGGCCTGCTGCGGCGGACCTGTGGAGTATGCCTTTGGTGATCTCTGCCACCAAATTTCCACCATCCGCATCCGGGAATTATCCCAGGTGGGCCGCAACGTCATTACGGCCTGCCCCATCTGTCTCATTAATTTGAAAAAGTATGAAACCGAACTGGGTGTCCGGATCTGGGACATGGGGGAGGTGCTGAACCAATCCCTGCCCCAATAGGGGGTGGAACCACAGCCGGGGGAAGGTGCGACGCCCTTCCCCCGGTAATTTTTTTCAACATCTATTCCCAGGGTAAGGCCCCCAGCCCCCTGGATACCGATCCCCGGAAAAAGCCATTCCGTGAAGGACCAATGGCGGTTCTCAAGAATATGTTGCCAAACCCTGGCATGGATTAGCCAATCATCCAAGCCGCCGCTTGCAAGGCGGTTGGCCCGACAGTCGGAACATTATTTTAAATTTGCCATCCCCCCGGGGGATCAGGCGATGGCAACGAAACCTTCCTCCCAGTGCCATGGCCGGGTTTTAAGAAAAATTTTCAAATCAACAAGTTAAAGGTCCATTGAGTCGGAAGGGTGTTTAAAAATCAGAATAATTCCTTAAATTCAGCTCCTTTTACCGCTTGGCCGGGGAAATAATCATGGACAAGGGCAAAGCCCCTTTGGTATTCAAAACTATTCTGTTTTCTGAATTCCGTATCTGTCCAAATCGTTAACCCATCCGTTTCACCCAAAGGAGGCGCCATGTCCCAAATTGGTTGTGCCCGCCCCACGGGCGGTCCTGTCGGGGAATCTGCTCCCCGGAAAAATCAACAAGATCCATCATCCACCCCCAAAAAGGAGGAATACCCCATGATCCAAGTCGGCAAACCTGCTCCGGATTTCACCGCACCGGGATACCAAAACGGCAATTTCATCGATACAAAACTCTCGGATCATCTGGGAAAATGGGTATTGCTCTGCTTCTACCCCGGTGATTTCACCTTTGTCTGAGCCACGGAAATTTCAGCAGTTGCTGAAAAATACCCGGCCTACCAGGACCTTGGTGTGGAAGTACTCTCCATGAGCATTGATTCCATGTTTGTCCATAAGATGTGGGATGAAAAGGAATTGGCCAAAATGGTGAAGGGCGGCGTTCCCTTTCCCATGCTCTCAGACGGCGGCGGCAAGGTGGGGAAAATATACGGTGTCTACGATGAGGACGCCGGTGTGGAAACCCGGGGCCGCTTCATCATCGATCCCGACGGCATTGTCCAGGGCTTTGAAGTCCTGACCCCGCCCGTGGGAAGAAACATCAACGAAACCCTGAGGCAGATCCAGGCCTTTCAATTGGTCCGGGAATCCAAGGGCGCCGAAGCCACACCCTCGGGGTGGAAACCGGGTAAAAAGACCCTAAAACCGGGTCCGGAACTGGTGGGCAAGGTGTGGGAGGAATGGCAGACCCATATGGCCTTTGAAGATTAATTGCGGCCCGGGCAGGTCGTGTGAGTGAATATCACAACGCCCGGCCCGGACATGGAAAAAATCCAAACTGTGACGTCTCACCCAAATAGGACGTTACAGCAATTCCAGGGTTTCGATGACACATCGAAACCCTGGATTCTTTTTTAGGGGGTGTAAAGACCGGCCCATTGGGGCAGGTAAAGGGAAAGTACAGGCAGGACCGACAGGATGATCAATACCACCAAATCCATGACCACAAAGGGAATGGCTTCCCTGGCAATCTCATCCACTTCGCAGCCGGCCAGGTTGGCAGCGGTGAAAAGGTTCACCCCCACCGGCGGCGTGGCCTGGCCAATGGCCAGGGCGGAAATGAAAATCACCCCATAGTAAACCGGATCGATTTTAAAGGCAGCCAGCACCGGGATGAGGATGGGCATGAGGAGATAGGAGATGGAGATGGCATCCAGGATCATGCCCAGGCCAAACAAAAGCAGATTGACCAGGATGATCATGACCACGGCGTTGGGGGAAACCCTAACGATGAAATTGGCCAGGGTATCAATGACCCCTGTCACCGAGGCGGCCCAGGTAAAGATTCCGGCAAAAACCACGATGAACATGATCACCGAAGAGGTCACGGCCGAATCCACCAGAATTTCCACCATGTCCCGCCAGGAAATGGAACGATATACCAAAACCGAGACAAAGAGGCTGTAGAACACCGCCACAACCGCCGCTTCCGTGGGGGTAAAAATCCCCGTGTAAATCCCCCCCAGGATAACCACCGGTGCCAGGATGGCCCAGATGGAATCCTTCATTGCCACCATGAGTTCCCTAAGACTTCCCCGCTGGGACAGCCCCCGGTATCCCCGCCGCCATGAAATGTACCAGGCCACCAGGATGGTCCCCAGGCCGGTGATGATCCCCGGAATGATCCCGGCCACAAAAAGGGCGGAAACGGAAACCGAGGTGATATTGCCGTAGATGATAAAGGCAATTGAGGGGGGGATGATGATGGACAAATCGGCGGCATTGGCGATGGTGGCACCGGCAAATGCCTTGTCGTATCCATGTTTGAGCATGGGGGTGAGCAATATCATGCCCACGGCCGCCGTGGTGGCCGGACCGGAGCCGGACAGGGCCCCCCAGAACATGCAGGTGAGAACGGCCACAATGGAAAGGCCCCCGGTTGCGCGCCCCACCAGGAGTTCAAAAAAATTGGCAATGGTGGCGGCCAGGCCGGCCCGCTGGAGGATGACACCGGCCAAAACGAAAAAGGGGATGGCCAGCAGGGGAAATGAGGCAATGCCCGAGGCAAAATTCACCCCCAGCATCTCAGCCCCCAGTTCGAAATAGATGATGGTGGCCGTGGCGGAAACCCCCAGTGAGGTGCCGATGGGCGCACCGATGAACATGAGGAAAAAGAAAAGGGCCAGGATCAGAACAAATTCCATTTAATTTTCCTCCGAATCAAAAAGTTTGGATTTGGCGTCCTGCCAGATCCCGTTGAAAATGGATACGGAAAAAAGAGGCAGGCCGGCATAGTAAATCCAGACCGGGATGTCCAGTGAGGCGGAACGGGCCTGGAACAAGGTGATTTCATCGTAGATGGCCTGGATCATGAAATAGTTCAAGACCACGAACAAAAGGGCGGCCAGCAGGGAATAGATGGCCACGCAAACCTTTTGAATTTTTCTGGGAAACATATTGTAAAAGGTCACCATTCCCAGCTGTCCCCCCCGCTCAAAGGCAATGCCGATACCAATGATGGTCATCCAGACAAAGAGGTTGATGGTAATCTCTTCGGTGGCGGCCAGGGAAAAGTGGAAGATGTAACGACTTAATATATTAACAAAGGCGATCACGGCCATGACGGCCAGAAGAATAGCCACCAACCAGTGATCCAGACGGATGCCCAGAATTTTCATGATCCTACTCCATGGAAATCGCCCCCCCTGCCATGAACAGGGGGGGCGACGGTCTTGCAATTTCAAATTATGGTCTGCCCGGAACAATGCCGGGCAGACCGACTACAGCATTTCAGGCCGGATTATTCGGCCATGTCGGCCTTGGCTTTTTCATAGACATCTTTGCCGATCTTACCCACCCACTTGTCATAAACGGGCTGGGTGGCCTTGATGAAGGCCTGGCGCTGATCATCGGTGAGGAAGTTCACGGTCATCCCCTTGCTCTCCATGAATTTCACCGGATCGGGCACGGCCATGGTGTAGTTGAATTCGTTTTTCAGGATATTGATGGAGGTGTCCCCATCCAATCCGGCCCGGCAGAGGGCGGTTTCAAACCGACCGGCTTCCTGGGCGGCTTCCATGATGGCATCCTGGATTTCCTTGGGGAACTTTTTCCACTGCTTCTGGTTCCAGTAGAAAATCAGGGGGTCCACCAGGTAATTCCACATGTTGGTGTATTTATGGTATTGGAAAATCTGTACCGGGATCAATACCCCAACCGGGTTTTCCTGGCCGTCCACAACGCCCTGCTGGAAACCGGCAACGGCATCCCCCCAGTTCATGTTCACGGGATCGGCACCCAGGGCCTTGAAGGTATCAATGAACATGGGGTTGCCCACCACGCGAACCCGCAGTCCCTTCATGTCCTCGGGGCTGCTCACGGCCACCTTGGAATTGGTGAGCTGGCGGAAACCATTTTCCGCCCAGGCCAGGGGCTGGAGGCGTTTGGCTTCCATGGCCTGGAAAATGGCCTGTCCGGCCTGGCCGTTTTTAACCTTGTCCAGGTTTTCAAAATTATTCAAAAAGAAGGGAAGATGGAAAACATTGGCCTGGGGAATCACCGGGCTGATGTTGATGGTGGAATCCATGGCGCAGTCGATGACACCCTTGGCAACCATCTGGGAACTTTTGAGCTGGGCCCCCTTGAGCAGGGCGGAACCAAAATAGGGTTTGATGTTAATTTGCCCATTGGTTTTTTCCTTCACCAATTCGGCAAATTTTGTGGCGCCCATACCCCAATAGAACTTGGGTCCCACGGTCACCTGCATTTTATACTCTTTCTTAAAGCCGGCAGCCTGGGCCGATACTGCGGTAAACACGAAAACAACTGCCAGGGAAAGGGCAGCGTATTTAACCATCTGTTTCAACATTTTTCCACTCCATTTTGGATGGGCTTCCCGCATCCTGTCTATCAATTAACACATCAGCTTTCCCCCGCAGGGGTAAGAATTTCACCCGGAATCAGACCTGGAAGAAAAAAAAGGGAAATCAATATGTGGAAATGGGAAGGAAGAATCCAGACCCATTTCGCAATACAGGAACCCTTTGTCTCCATGGTATCTGAATCAGGAGAAATGGGTGTAACACAGACCGGAAAATCAGATCAAGGCGAAGAGCTGGAAAAACGACATGGGGGTAAACCGGGTTTGAAACCAGTAAACTCCCCAATTGAAGCATGGGAGGGGAAACAAATTAAAAGGGTGGGAAGGCGGATAGAAGGAAATAGTTGAAATCTAAAAGAATACTGGTCGGACCAGATCCATACATGGGGAGGACTCCCCTGACAAATGGGCCAATGCCCGGGGGATCCCCCGGGAAGACATTGGCCGATGTTTAAACGTCAACGGATAGTTGTAAATACAACTATCAAAGGTCCAAATGGGAAGAAAGGTGGGAAACAGCCTTGTATGCACTGGCAATGGAAATGCCGGAACCCGACTTTTCCCGCTTCCAATCCTGGTGAGCCAGGATGCTGCCGCAGGCATAAAGCCGGGGGTGGAAAAGCTCTCCATCCCGCTCAAGGGGTCTGAATACGGGATCGGTTTCAAGGCCTGCCCGGTTGAGGACATGGCCGTGCTTTCCGAAGAAATCCCGGTTGAACCAATGGTCCCGGTCACCGGGCTGGGTCACGGGGATATTAAACAGCATTTCCTTGATCCGGCCCCGTGGATTCACCCCCAGCCCCTTGCCCAGGAAGCGGCCCGTGGCAAGGATGAGGGATTCGGCCCGGACCTCCAGGGTATCCATGCCCTGGCTGACCTGGAAACAAAACATGCCAGCACCGTCCACACGGACATCCTTGACCAGGCAGGGAAATTGACGGACCTTGGCCTCATTCAATTGCCGGGCAAAGGCCTCCTTGGCCCGCATGCCCGTCACCGAAGGACTCAGGGTGGGGATCTCAAAAACGGATACGCCCAATGCCTCTTCCAATTGTTCCCGGAGGGCTTCAAAGCGATAAATGCCCAGGATGGCCGGCAGCCCGAGGGCTTCGTATCCAGCCACGTGGGGGCGGAGGCGACGGATGAATGCCTTGAAAATGGCCGGATTTTCCAGATCCCAGGTCAGGCGTTCACACATGAGGTCCCCGGCGTTTTCACGGCCTGGGAATTCAATGGTGATGGATCCAAACCCGGAATGGACCTTTCCCAATTTTTCAACCATTTGCCGGGCTCCAAATCCCTTGAGACCCCGGATATCCACAATGAGGGTTTTCTTCTTTTCCGCCAGGGCCCGTGTTCCCCCATGGAAAGGAGAAGGAACACACCAGCAGGATTTCAAGGTGCCGGCCGGGGTGATGATCTTTTGATTTTCAAGGGAGCTGCAATGGTATTTGATACCGGCCCGGGCCATGAAGGCGGTGAATTCTTCAAAGCCGTGGACAATCTCATCCCGGCTCACCCGGGAATAGGGATGGTCGGGTTGTTCCCCCACCAATGTTTCAATACCTTCAAAGGGATTTTCAAACCGCCGCACCGGATCCCCGGGAAGGGTTGAAAACAAATCCAGACAGCCCGATGAAAAGCTCAGTTCAGCCGACCGGCCCGCCTGGATCACGGAAAGGCCCCGCCCAGCCGCAAAAATAGAAGCAGCCATACCTGCTGTGCCGGAACCGATGACCGCCAGCTGACAATTGATTTGACGTCGGTTGTCACCATTGGAATTATGCATGATCATCCTCCATTCCAAACAGGGCGCAGAGAAAACTCTCCTGGAGTTCCACCCGGGCCAGTTCCGTATCCCGCACCAGGGGTCGAAAGCCCTTCCAGCGTTCATTGACAAATTCCCGCATCTGATCCATGCCCTGGTCATCCACAAGCTCGCCCTTCCCGTATAGATAGGCAGCCAAACGGAAGGAACAAAAGGTACCCTGGCAGGGTCCCTTTCCAATGCGGCTGCGCCGGCCAACCTCTTCCAGGGTGGGCAGTGTTCCCTCTTCCTTCAATGCCTTTACAATTTCATCCACCATGGATTCGGAAACCATTTCACACTCACAGATAAGGGTGTCGCTGGGTTTGGATTCCGCCATCCAGACCCGGGGGGATTTTCCCGGCTCGGTCCATTTCCCCTTGCTGCTGGGGGGCAATGGTTCTTGGGCAGTGAGACAGGGATTGGTGTTGCCCATGCGCTGGGCAACGATGTCCGACGCCTTTTCCGCCATGAGGCGGAAGGTGGTCAGTTTTCCACCGGTGATGGTGACCAGGTTCTGAACATTGTCCTGTTCATGGGTTTTCAAGGTATAATTCCGGCTGATATTTCTACCGTCGCCACCGGAGGTCCTCACCAGGGGACGAACCCCGGCATAGGCCCGGATATAGCGGGCATCGCCCAGGGACGGCACCATGCATGCCCCCTCCCTGACAATGGCGTCCACCTC